>JABGQT010000078.1 GCA_018648685.1 Anaerolineae bacterium | reverse complement strand
CAGCCGGAGAAGGTTTATCTCGTTTGCTTGCCTTAACCATTTTCTTCACTGCCGCAGCCGCAGGTCCCTTCATCATCCCCACCGAAAGACGCATGGGCACTTACGACCGTCTCCTCGCCGCACCCATGTCGCTCTTCACACTGCTTTTGGGAAAAATCTCCGTCGGTGCATTTTTTGCCATGATCGTTGCCTCCGTTGCAGCCCTTTTTGGGATCGTCTTTCTTGATGCCAACATCGCCCAGCCTGCCCTCATGATCGCCGGCATTATTCTCGGCTCATTCACTTTCTCGGCAATGGGCGTGATCTTTGGCTCGATCCCCACACATAATCCCGGCGATGTTCAAATGCCCAGCACGCTCATTCGCTGGATTTTGCTATTCGTCAGCGGCGTTTTCGTGCCGCTCGCCGATATGTCTGCAACCGCACGTGGATTTTCCTATCTTTCCCCGCTTACCTACGCACAAGATTTAATGAACCATGCTGTTTTGGGGATGGGAGAACTCAACCTGTGGCTCGACCTAAGCATTCTCTTTATCTCAGGCATTCTCTTCCTCCTACCATCTATCAAGCTACACAAACGTGGACGTGTGCTTGGGTACTGATTCTCAAGCATTTTCTACACCCCGGGAAGGTGTTTGGAAGCAGTACCCAAGCCTAAATCACGTTTAAGGCGGCTTCATATCATTCAAAAGAAAAAAGCGGATTTGGGAATCTTTCCAAATCCGCTTTTCCTTTCGCAACCATCACTCTCATTTTATGTTAATATTTGTGTAACATACATCACAGACAGATTAGTAAAACTTTGTAATAATATATACTCTATATATTGCTATAACGGCTACAGAGCCGATTTTATTCAGTTTCACATAAGGAGAATGTGTATTATGAATGGTCCCAATGTACTTGATATTATTTTGCTACTTGCAACCGGGCTTACAGCAGCTTATATGGTTTGGCGTTTTTGGCAACGCTATAGCTGGGAAAAGAAAGTCTACGCCCTATACTATATTTTGAGTTTCGCTGTTTTATTTGTTTCTGGCGTACTCTTAATTTTCATGAAATATAAAATTCTTGCCACACCTTTCATATTGACCGTTGCCAGCTTAATCCCCTTTGGTCTTTCTGTTGGTATGGTACGCCAATACTTCGCCAAATATACAAAACCCTATATTTGGTTTGCCACAATCGGGCTGCTCGCAATTGCCTTTTCAGCTTTTACAGGCTCAAATATCAAGGCTGTTGCTGTTCCCCTCTTCCACAGCGTTGCAGGATTGATTATCGTCTTAGGACCCTTCCTTGTTAAAAAATACGGCGAAGGCAACCCAGCCAAAGGTTTTTGGTGGGTTAGCGTTGGCGGTGTCCTGATCAGTGCCGGTGGTATGGCTTTGGCATTTCTCAATGCAGGAAGTCAATTATTATTCTTCAGCGGTGCTGTTGTCAATGCTATCTTAGCCGCACTCCTGCTTCTTATGGCTCTTGCTTTTGCATGGGGCTTCATGAAAGATATCAAAAACTAAGTTTGTCTAAATAAAAAAACCGCAGTCTGCTTTTCCAGGGTCTGCGGTTTTTTATTCGTAAATTTGCCTTTTAATAAAGACTGTCAATCATATTTGTGCTATCTTATTGAGTGCATAAATAGCACTCCCTTCTTTTTTCTGCTCTAAATAATTAGAGCTTATTTCTTTCGTCAAATGCTCTAAAAAAAACTGGGCATGCGACCATCTCAGGGATAATAATCCCATCAATCTCATTTGAAACGGAGAAATCTCAATATGAAAGAATTAGCAAAACGTTTCGACTACCTCTTCCGCTCCACGCGGGGACTGGCGTTGGTTGCGATTGCCGCAGTCGGCATCGTGACAGCAATCTGGGGTACCCTCTCAGGACCTATGGTCGAGTGGGGCGTTCGAGACATCACCGTCAAAGTGCTCGGCATGGATTTGGTGCAAGCAGACCGTGAAGGTCGCATCATCATGCTCTATCACACCATCGCAATGACCGTTGTTGCCATTGAAGTTTATTTCATGACCGAAATACTGCCAATGAAACGTCATGAACAGGTAATAATCAATGCTACGATTACCATCGGTTATCTGACTGCCATTATTTTTGGCTTATTCTTCGGCTATTTCGGGCATAACTTCGCTTATCATGGTTTGTTCCTTGTCGGGCAATCACTTGTCTTCTTCGGAGGCATCCTGCTCGTCGCTGCGCTCTGGCCCTGGAAAAAAGAATATCTTTTACCGGAAGATTCTCCCTATGCGCGTACTAAAAACGGTGTCAATATAGAGCGAGCTGCTTTCTTTGTGATGGCAATTGCAACCTTGGTTTCCGCAACTTGGGGCGCGGTAACAGGCTCTTTCTGGGCAAATGGACACGAAACCTTCCTCGGTGAAGACCTTATCCGTATACCGCACAAAACCGCGCTGCAAAAAGCGATTATTGGTCACTTGCATATCATGCTCACGCTGATCGCCGTTGCGATTACCTTGATCGTTGGCCGCTGGATGGACTTCAAAGGCAAACTACATAAATGGGCCATGCCTATTATGATCATCGGCACGATCACGATCACCTTCGGCGCGCTTTCCATCGTCTGGATGGAATGGGCACACAGTACCATTTACGTTGGTTCTGTCTTTGTTATGTTCTCCGCTTTGCTATATGTGATTTTTTCTTGGGATAAATTGATCAAAGAAGGCACTGCTGATATTGAAAAACCCAATTTCTTCCAAAAAATAAAAGCCCTGACCGACGATCCTTTCAAATTTGGCTCTGGTTGGCAAATGGTTTTCATGAACTTCACCGTTAGCGGTGTGGGCATCTTCATGGCGATCAAACTGGAAGAGATTTTCCGTGTTTGGCCCCATCGTGAAGAACGTATCACCTTAACCGGACATTGGCATATTCTTTCCGGTATTATCGCCACGATTATCCTCTTCTATTTCATGGATCTTTCTGGTATCAAAGGAAAAGCTCGCAAATGGGCTGGTTGGACGATTATTATTGGTTCTGACCTTGCCTTTGGTGCCGCGACTGTATTTTCGATGAAGCGTCTCTTTGTTAGCGATACAGCACAGCAGCCTTTGGTCAACACCACAATGCTCATCATGGATTTCGGTTTGGCTGCGATACTGGTCTTGCTCGCAATCTTTTTGGGCTGGCGTTTGATCGATCTCTTTGCAAAAGATGGCGTTTGGAGCGACGAGTTCGCAGCAGAAAAACAAGCCAATGCTAAAGCTGACCTTGAAGCACAAAAACAAAAATTAGCCGAAATTCAGGCAACCCTCGATGAGGTGTCCAAATGAAAAAAATGATCTTCAGCCTACTCCTGATTGGCTTACTGGCAACAGCTTGCGCTCCAGCGCCTAATGTTGGGGCAATTAACGATCTCCCCTATGTTGATACAGGCGTTGATACAGAAGCGTGGGCAACTGTCCCCGCGGGCGATTTCCTTTTCGGTCAACATGACCATGTGACTTATGTGGATGAATTCGAAATTATGATCACGAATGTCACTGTCGAACAATATGCGAATTACCTTAATGAAGCAATTGCATCTGGTGACATAAGCGTTGGCGAATTTGATCTCAAAGTTGCAGAAGAACTTACCCTTCAAAAAGAAGGTGCTGGCGGCTATTACGAAGGCGATCCCTTTGATGCTTATAAGCACGAAGAAGAGATTGAAGAAGGCGACCAACTCTTCATTGCAATGGAAGATGGGTTGCGCATGACTTATGAGAACGGTATCTTCACCACAATGGATGCCTACCGCAATCACCCTGTAACAATGGTTACCTGGTTCGGTGCAAATGCCTATTGTGAATACTACGACACCCGCCTACCCCTCGAAGTAGAATGGGAAAAGGCTGCTCGTGGCACAGAGATCACAGAAAATGGTCATGGCCGCCCCTTTGCCTGGGGTACAGAAATTCACGGTAATTACGCCAATTACTATTCTTCTGCTGATCTTTTTGAGAAGATGTATGGCAAGCTGGGCAACACCACCCCGGTCGGTTTCTACAATGGTCAAACCTACGAAGGGTACGAAACCCATGACAGCGTTAGCCCCTACGGCCTTTACGACATGGGCGGCAACGTCTGGCAGTGGATGGGCGACGATCACGCTGACCAACACTATCGCCATATGCGCGGTGGCAGTTTCTACACCTACGAAGTTGACCTCCGTGTCTGGAAATTCAACAGCGCGGGACCAACGCACTACGCCCCAGAAATCGGCTTCCGCTGCGCACAATAACCTATGGACAATCAAGATGGGCGAGATTATAATCTCGCCCATCTTTGTCTAAATTCCCCACATTTTCTGCAAAAAGCGTTGGAGCAAATCAATGAACAAAATCAAATCCAAATTTCGCCTTTATTGGCCTCTAATTAAAAGCCTGCAAACAGCTTTACTCATGGTAACTGGTCTCGCTGGCTATATGAGTGCCCGTTGTCCCGTCACCACACGCCCCACTATGTTAGGGCTTGCCTTAAGTCTCTTCCTGACCATCAGTGGCAGCACAATTCTCAATATGTGGTACGACCGCGATATCGACGCTAAAATGGCACGCACAGCAAAACGCCCTCTTCCCTCAGGGAAAATTGATCCCACTGAAGCCCTACGCTTTGGTCTTATTATTTCAATTATCGGTGTTGCAATTGCTGTTGCAATGGATGCGCTCTACGGCCTTATCATCTTTGGCGGCCTTTTCATTGATGTTGTCATCTACACCATTTGGCTTAAACGCAAAACCGCTTGGTCTATCGTTTGGGGCGGCATCTCGGGCGGGATGCCCATCCTCGCAGGTCGCGCCCTCGGTATAGGAACCATTGATTGGATCGGCATCGCCCTTATGTTTGCCATCCTTTTCTGGATCCCCACCCATATCCTGACCTTCTCCATGCGCTATCGCGAAGACTACAAAAACGCGGGTGTACCTACCTTCCCATCCACTTATGGCGACAATTTCACCCGCAACACCATCGCTATCTCCAGCATTCTCGCTGCAATTATTATTGGTCTCGCAGCCTATGGTATCGGCACAGATTGGGGCTTCCTAAGGCTCATGGCTGTTCTCTCTGGTGGCTTACTGACCCTAGCCATTGCCAGCATCATAAAACCCTCTGAAACCGTCAATTTCGGCCTTTTCAAATATGCATCTCTCTATATGCTCAGCGCAATGATCTTACTCATGTTCTAGGTTAGAAAACATTATGAAAAAGATTTCAATCCTCGACCGCATTCTCCTTCTCATTACAGGATTACTCGCCGCCTACCAAATTGCTGTTGGGATAGATGGAACCGGAACGCTCGCTATGTCAGCATATACGGTATCCTTCGGCGTATTGCTCGTGGCAGGCCTGCTCCTCATCATTCTCGGCTTTGACATCCTCGACAGCCCCCTCGTTGTCATAATCTCCACCATTATTCCTCTCAGCCTTTCGCTTGGTCTTGTGTATGAATATCTCCCAAGCTGGGGCAATATCTACACTATTTTCGTTATTATCGGTTTTCTGCTTGTCATCTATTCCCGCTACAAAATGACGAGCAAATTAGCCTTTATCCCTATAGCTCTTGTTCACGGCGTCTCGGGGATGATAATCTTCCTGCTTCCCATCATCTACAGCATCCAGGGCAAAACCCCAAACGAATTTGTATGGGTCGGCATCGGCGGTGCACTGATCGGCGTTGGTGGCTTATTGCTCACTTTCCTGAAATCGGGGAAGCCAATCCTGTCAAAAGACACCATCCTAACAGTACTCCCAGCCTTACTCCTGCTGATGACAGCCGCCTTCGTTTTTGGCTTTGCAACAGCATAGAAAGATTCCCCCTAGTTTCTAAAAGCCTCCGAGATTTACAATCAAATCTCGGAGGCTTTTTCTTTACTCCTTTAAGACAAAAGTCATTCGTGCTTGCTATCACAATACTGTACAATGAATATGTCATTTTAACCAAACAAATACAAAATCAAGGAGAATAAAATGGGAAAATTCCTACGCTTCATCGGCATCCTTTTTATGGGGCTAACATCTGCACTAATCCTCCTCAGTGGCGTTGGGACGACCTGCGTCGCGCTCGACGCTACACAATATGAAGGCATGGAAGCCATTGCACAATTCCAATGGCTCTACATTCTCTATGTTCTTGCCTTTGTTGCTCTTGGTATTATGGGCGTTCGTGCCACCATCTCTCTGGTTCGAGGCAAAGAAAATGCATACCGCGACTCTCTAATAGTCCTAGTCCCATCTCTGATCGTTGGTGTCATCCATATGGCAACTTCACGTGCTCTCCGTGAGGGCGGTTCATCTATGCCTCTCGATTTCATTGTCTATGCCATAGTTTTCACTCTTATCATTTTCCTGCTATTCAGCTTTCCCAAGATCAAGCAAATGGTCGGGTTTGAAAACGGCGGAGACAATGGAAAAACAGCTGCTGGCGGTATGACAGCCATCGTCATGGGCATGCTTTTCCTTAGCGTCCAAATGTGGGCAGGGCCTACTCATATTTTTGACGGAGTTAATCTGGCAGACCACTTCCACACGCAAATGATGATCGGCGGTGGAGTTCTCTTCGCCGTTGGGCTGGGAATGTTCATCTATGCCGCGCTAAGTAGCGTAAAAGTGAACGAAGCCTCAGCACAAGAAAAGAGCCTTTCTGCATAAGAAAGACAAAGAAAATTAGCTCAAAAAAAAGAAGATGCAATGCGCTATAAAAAGGCATTGCATCTTCTTTTGAGTGATACAATCTAAAACATAGTTCCTCGATGCCCTTCGCCGAAGAGCTCTAACTTGGTCAGAAGCAGGCACAAATTCAAGTATGTAGCGAAATACTTTTCCATGAAAAATAAGATAATTTCCTTGCTCGCCTTTCTCCAATCCAAACGTGGAGAGATGAAAAAAAGTCAATACAAGATTTGGTTGCGCGCCTTTCTGCTCATCCAATTTTCAATTATTTTTAGCCTCTACTTTTCCCACGACATTGCAGCAGGTTATTTCACCTGGGAGAAAGTCGCGCTCATCACCCTTCTCTTTCTTCCCATCGGTTTTTTGATGAGCTATATTGTGCCCATGCAAGCAAATTTAGAAATTCGTGCAGTCACACTTTCTCTCGACAAAATTTATCTTTTTCTAATTTGGTTTTTAGTGATTTTCAAATTACTTGCCAGTTATTATTATCATGCAACCACCGTTGCCGATGTGATCATGTGCATCATTTTGGGACTAATGGGCGGACGTTTGGGCGGGATCGGAATACGGGTACGCAAACTCAAGATTCAGCATCATTTTATAGCGAGCTAGTCTTTGCAGGTGATTGTCACATAAACTCAGTTTCGGATAAGCTAAAAGTTGCGTTTTTGCCACAGATTACACGGATTTACCCTAAAGGGCACACGTTACAGAAAAAGCTTTTAAAAATCCGTGCAAATTTGTGTAATCCGTGGCTGTTTTCGTCCGAAGTCCTCAAGATTCCCTTATCCGAAATTCAGGTTTTAAGAAAATAATTCGCTAATTTCCCCACATTATTACCATCACATTGACACACATACTCACATCAGGTATCCTTTTCAGGGTCTGGGCAGGCTCGGCGCGGCGGAAGACTCCCAACCCCGCCAGGTCCGAAAGGAAGCAACGGTACGGAACTCTCTCTGGGTGCCGCCGATTTCCTGCTCAGGCATTTTTTTTACAGATTTCAACTTTGGATTTCAGACTATGTCTCGTTGGATACAAGCCCTCCTTGCAGCCGCGCTCGGTCTCGTTATCGGGCTATTTTACGGTTGGCGTATCGCTCCTGTCGAATATACAGACCTCGCCCCTAACACTCTTCATGCCGACTATCGCAACGACTATATTCTAATGGTTTCCGAAAGTTATCAAAACGACAAAGACCTCGAACTCGCCGCTCACCGCCTAGCACTGGTCAGCAGCGCATCTCCGGTTGAAATAATTGAAGAAAGCCTCGAAACCAGTGGCTACGCGCAAGAAAATGTTGATAAATTAGAAAAGCTATTAAGTGAGATGCGAGCTTGGCAGCCATCCTTATCGGAATCTATGCCATGAAAAAGATACTCGACTCCTGGCATCTGCTCGCCGGAATCATACTTGGACTTGGGCTTGGTCTCCTTATATCATGGGTTATTGCCCCTGTAGAGCTTACCGATGCCCCCCCATCTCTATTGCGTACCGATTTCAAAGATGGATACCGTGCTCTTATCGCCTCTGCTTATGCATCCACTGGCGATCTTGAGCGTGCCGAAGAAAGACTCGTAATCCTAAACGACCCCGATATAATAACCGCCCTCGAGAGCCAAGCTGAACGTTCCCTCACTAACGGAAAATCTCCAGAATCGCTCGAAGCACTTATTGTTCTTGCTGCTGCTCTAAAAGGAGAATCTTCAACAGTCCAAGTCACAAATACTCCCATCCCTTTTCACACAGAAACACCGTCCCTACCTACCCAAACAGGGACGCCTCCCACGCCGACTACCACATCCACGCCTGAGGCCGCGACAGCGACTCTAACGCCCATCCCGATCAATACGCGCACCCCACGTGCCACAACGGTAGCAAGCCTAACGCCAGGTGCGCCCTATATCCTGGCAACACAAGATGAAATTTGTAGCACTAATATCTCTGAGGGATTGCTGATGGTGTATGTTAGCGATTCATCCAAAAAAGCGGTCGCTGGAGCAGAAATCATCATCGAGTGGGATGGAAAGGAAGAGCATTTTTTCACCGGCCTAAAACCTGAGCTAGGCAATGGTTATGCCGATTTTGCGATGGACGAAAATAAAAGCTACTCTTTGCGTCTTGAAGCAGGAAGCGTTGCCATCTCTGGACTGGGAGCACCACCCTGCCAAGATGATGAGGGAAATCATTATTGGGGCAGCATGAGATTAAGATTTGAGCAGCCTTAAAAAGTAATGGGAAGAAGTAAGTGATGAAAAACGCTCAGAGGGGATTTGTAATCCCCGTTTTCTTGGGAAAAGCCGTGGATTGCAAATCCAGAGAGAGCATCACTTATAACTTGACCACTACCCCCTTAAAAGAAAAAGACGCCATGTGCTTTTGAAACACATGGCATTTTTCATTTCATAAAGTGTTGATTCTTTATGGCATTGGGTTATTCAATGCCCAATCATTACCGAGCATAATATCTACATCTGAGCCTGCGGCGGGGTCAAAACGGAAGACAACCTGTTGATTGCTATTTGCCTGCACAAGATCAAGGATATAGCGGAGGGTGTATAGGTCAGCATTGTGAAGCACAACGGTCGTGTGGTCATAAGATTTATCTGCGCTACCGATACCAACCACATTCATCCCCTGTGAGGAGAAGTAGACTTGAGAGCGCGCAGCAAGTTCTGTGGCTTCGACAATGCCATAGGCTCCGTTAAGAACATTTACACGTGAGGCTTGCGCCTGCATAAGCGTGACCGAGTCTCCTACAGCTTTCGGGCTAAGCGCACCACTTGTTGTGAAAATATCATCCCGCAAAACACGGATCTGGTCAGGAATAGGCTTTAGGATAGATAAACCATCGGGTGATCTATCGAGAATGCCCATATCGTAGTTAATAACACCACGCTTGATCTG
This sequence comes from Anaerolineae bacterium, assembly GCA_018648685.1. GTDB lineage: Bacteria > Chloroflexota > Anaerolineae > Anaerolineales > Villigracilaceae > Desulfolinea. The sequence continues at coordinate 29,785 of JABGQT010000078.1, read as the reverse complement.
GTTCACGTCAATTTGCGTTGCCAAGGTAGCAAGCTTCAACATATCTTCAAAAGACATGTTGGTTTTCAATCCCTGTGAGGCTTCATTATAAATATCGGGAGCCATTTTCACCATCGTAGGGAAATTTTCTGGCGAAAGAACTTGATCTCGTAATGCAAGAATAACTTGTTGCTGGCGCAACGCACGGTCTACATCGCCACCATCTGTTGTTTTACGATCACGAGCATAAGCCAACACCTGATATCCATGACGAATAGAGCATCCTTTGTCAAAGGGTTCTTTGGGTTTGGGCCCCATAGGGTCGATTTTAAATTTTTGGTCAACACACATATAAAGCCCGCCCATAGCGTCGATAGCTTCTTCAAAAGCACTGAAATCTATCTGCCCGTAGTAGTGAATAGGAACACCCAAAAATCTTTCTACAGTTTTGGCGGCTAGTTCTGGTCCTCCACCGGGCAATTTATACTGTTCGCCAAGCGCAAATGCGGTATTGATCTTCCCATAACCGAAGCCACCAGGAATATCCACCCACATATCACGCGGAATGGAAAGCATTCCTGCTGTTTTGCTGAGGGGATCAATGGTAAAGACGATCATTGTGTCTGAGCGAGGGGCATCAACGTCCAGATCTCGGGCATCTAAACCCAAAAAAAGGATATTAACACGACTTGCGCCATCCCAGGATGCCGGAAGGTCAGATACAGGGGCTTCGACTGCAACTTCTGGCTGGGGAGCCTCTCCGGCTGCAGGAGTCGCATCGGGAGAATCTACCACTGCCAAACCGGGTAGGTTGATCATTTCTAGACTTGCAACAAAACTGCGTAAAAAGGTAAAGGCACCAATGGCTATCGCTATTGCAACTAGCCAAGTGATGATCATCCCGTAGGGGAGTTTTTTGAGAATTTCTTTGAAGTCAAACTTCTTTTCATTCATTTTTTAGTCCAATTTCATGTAGACCATGTCAAGGCCCAATTTTTCAAGCCCCGATTCTGCCCAATGCGAGATAAGGGCAGAGTCTTCTTCGAGGGCTGCCATGAGCGCGGGAATTGCACGGCGGTCTGCGATTTCGGCTAATGCGCGGATCGCACCAACACGGGCGATATCTCGCGCTTGGGGTGTAGATAAAAATTCGAGCAATGCGGGAACAGCATCTGTTCCTGCAGAGGAGAGAGCATTTGTCGCGAGGGTAACGAGCATCGTATTCGAGGCGCAGAGGCTATTTATTAACGCGGGAACAGCCTTAGGGTAATGATGTTCCGTTAATCCCAGTGCTGCGGCTTGCTGCACTTCGATGGATTCGTCACCCAAAGCTGCGATGAGCCAATCTGCATCTATACCTTCAATTTGCGCAGCGGTGCTGAGTGCCCACCAGCGATGATCTGGATCAGGCGAATCAAGCAATTCCACCAAAACAGGGAAAATTACCGCGCCTCTTTCGATCAACTTTTTCATCGCAGTTTCAGCAAGGCTCTCGTCACCGCTTAGAAGGTTGTAAATCTCTTCTTTCAAATTTTTATTTGGGCTCAGGTGGCGGAACAGGGAGCGCGTCTGCGGCAGTATCCACCCATTTATCGCCTTCGTCAATAAGCATGACGGGGATATCGTCTACGATCGGGTATTTACGTTCACAATCCTGGCAGAGAAGCCAGCTATCTTTTTCTAATTTGAGCAGCCCTTCTTTTTCTCGAACACAAGCGGGGCAACGTAAAATTTCGAGTAAATCTTCTTTGATCATTTTTTCTCCTTGTACAAGGCGATATTTTACCATGTTCAGTGGTCGGTATTCAGTATTCAGTGGTCAGTGGTCGTGGTCAGTGCCTCGTCTTCAAAATAGTCGGCTTGGACTTCGTTAATTTTTGAAGCGTTACAAAACATTGCAGATTTTCTCATCATTCCGCCTAGAAGACGACCGATTTCTTCTGCTTGTAATAAAAGTTCTTGAGCTTCTTTATCTGAAATATATCCACTGTCTTTTGCTACGCCAATCCAATGTTGCGTTTCCAGTTCTTCGCTATCTGCATCTGTCAATTTGCTTAGAAAGTGTTTTTGATAACGACGTTTTCCCCAAGCCTCTGCGATTTGCGCACCAACAGAACGAGATGAACGTCGTATTTGGTCGGTAAGCGAAAAACGTTCTTCTTTTGGAAAAGATTTTGTGATTTCAAAAATCGCCCGCCAATGGACGCGTGCCTTTTGATAAACGATCAAATCTTGAAACTTTGATACATACGCCATTCTTGTTCTCCTGCTATTCAGTGGTCACTGATCACTGATTACTGGTCACTGATTACTGGTCACTGAATACTGATCACTGAATACTGATCACTGACAAATCCCTTCATCCTTTGCCCTTTTTTCAGGGTTATTTGTGTCGGGTCCATATTCACAGACGGCTTGCCAGGGTTCGTAATGGGTGTTAAAGATATCCTCAAAGAAAAATGCGCCATTTTGATAAACGGTGCGGCTAATAGAAACATCTGCGCCATCGGCAGACCAATCAACTTGTTTGATTTCGTTTTTTGCCAGCTCATCGTTTTCAACAAAAAGCGGTGCAGGTGCATCGACAACATTTTGCGTGCCTGTTGTTGTCCAATCTACGGTGCGCCCGTCCGATGTGGAATAGAATTTCCACTCCAGACTATTCTCATATACATAAGTTTCCATCAAAAGCCAATAGGGCGTATCATTCGTGAACTTAAAATCAACCAACGGAAAGTAAACGGTCGCATCTAAACCAACCAGATTTGAATCTTTGCTACCAGAGACATTCTGTTCATAATAATATACGCGGTAGGCGTGCGAGTTCCGTTCTTCGATCGGGAAACCAGCAAAAAAGGCATTTCGGAATAAAGTTGTACTAACCTGACAAACGCCACCGCCCACGCCTTTTATTGTCCGTCCGCCATAAATGATAAGGGCTTCGGCGTAGCCATTATCGAGGCTGATATCGCCCATCACACTGCCCATAGCAAAGGTCTCGCCTGGAGCGATCATGACACCATCAAAAGCATCAGCCGCCGTCGCTATATTTTGTTTCCGCTCTGGGCTAGAGCCATAAAAATAGGAAGTTTCAGCATGTACTAACTCGGTGATGCCCAACTCAGCGGCGGTCGCTGTGGCGAGCACGGCAGGCTCTTCAGTCGTGATTTGGAGATCGATCAGATGTGCGCCCGTTAAGATATTTTGATTGATAAAGGCGCGGCTGGATTCTATATCTACTGTACGGCCAACGATAGAGGAACGCAAAACTTCAAGTTGACGGGTATCGTCGTTAAAGATAAAACGGGCATTCTCGGCAGGACGGTCAACTTGCTCGGCAACCCCCAACAGGATCTCGTTTAATGCGCCCGTATCGAGCGCGACCTCTAAATTGATTCCGTTTCCATCATCTTTTTGCCGGACGAGGAGCATATTTGCGAGGGTTTGGACATCAAATGTCCAGGGACCGGGATCGGCTTCGGTGGCACCGGGCAAGTTTAGGGTTAAGGGCGCGCTCAAAATCTGACGCGCGGCATCCGCTTGAGAGGAGACATCCAATAATTTTGGCTGGATTTCATCCACAATCAGATTAACTTCCCCATCTCTAAAAGTTTGAAGCTGAGAACTGAGGGCGATAAGGCCAGCATCCACATTTAGAAAACGTCCAAGCTGACCAGGCTGGGCGACAACTTCTGTGCCCTGAATAGCGAGATTTGCTTCGACGGCGGGCTGATCTATTTCGAGGGCTAGCCGCTGTAAATAAGCGTAAGCGATATGTTGATCGAAAATGATAACGGCTTCAGATGTTGCGCCACGTCGACGGGAATCGAGTTGGTCGCCGAAGGCAGAAAAAAGACCGCCAGAACGCCCCAGCTCATAGGCTGAGCGCGCGGATGCGGAGGCATCGAAGACCATGCCCAACTCTGCCGGAGAAGCCGCCCAGACGCGTTCTCCGTCGCGCATCAGAATTTGTCCCTGATATGGGAAGTTGAGCCGCTGATTGAGCGTAACTGATGCATCGGCGGGAGTCATCCCAGAAAGATCTACCCCTGCGACAGAGACACCGGGAAAAATGCGCCCAGCGTATACAAGCTGATAGCCCAATGTCCAGGCAAGAAGGGCTACCAAAAAGAGGATAAAGCCGCCCATCAGCGCGGCGATGATTTGCGTGAGGATATCTGCGTTGCGAGAGGGAGGAGGATAGGAGGTAGTGGTCATAGGGAAAGATTATAAGGCGGAATGTGGAAGGTGGGAAGTAGGGATGTGATGAGAAATAAGTGATAGGAACATTAATTTTGAAGCACTTACTGTCCCCTGCACGCCCCCCCCCTGCCCCCCAAATAGTCTTCGACATATTTGGGGGGAGAACGATGGACAAATAGTTTTCGACGTATTTTGGGGGGAGAACGATGGATAAATAGTTTTCGACGTATTTTGGGGGAGAGCGATGGATAAATAATCTTCGACGCACTTTGGGGGGAGAGCGATGGACAAATAGTTTTCGACGTATTTTGGGGGGAGAGCGATGGACAAATAGTTTTCGACGTATTTTGGGGGGAGAACGATGGATAAATAGTCTTCAACGTATTTTTGGGGGAGAACGGTAGTTAAAGTCTACGACTGTTGTTGGGGATAGTGAGTTTTCAAAAACTACTTAACTGAGTTATGGATAAGCCTCGCGCGGGCTAAAAGCCCTTCCTTAGTACATGGAAGCCCTGTGGGCTAGACGTTTTTAGCCCCATGGGGGCTTTCAAGAGCTGAGGCAGGACTTCAGTCCGTACGAAAATGGCTAAGCATAACTCAAGTTACTTAGCAAGCGCATCCTGAATGGCAATGACCACGCCGTTTAGATCTTGCGAGACTTGGTTATTCCAAAACCGTAAAACGCGATAGCCACGTGATGCAAAATATGCGCTGCGTTCTGCATCGTAATCTTCTTGGTCAAGATGCTGAGAGCCATCGACTTCGATGATGAGTTTTTCTTTGATGCAGCAAAAATCGGTGATGTAGGGCCCAAGGGCGTGCTGTTTCCTGAACTTTACACCGAGTTGTTTTCCGCTCAACGCAGACCAAAGTTTGTGTTCGGCAGGTGTCATTTCTTTGCGTAGTTCTGCTGCTCTGTGCATCGTTTTGGATGTAGTGCGATTTGGTCTCGGCATAGTGGTTTCTCTTTTCTGCCCCCTAACCCCCAAATATCCTTCGGATTATTTGGGGGAACGAAATTAGGAAGCAAATATCCTCCGGGTTATTTGAGGGAACGAAATCAGGAAGTAAATATATTTTGGATTAATTGAAGAGAACCAGAAGATAGATATCTCCAAGAATGGTTCGCGGGATTGAAAAGCGATAGCTGCTTACCCCCCAAATACATCGTAGATTATTTGGGGGGCAGGGGGGCAAACTAAGTCATCACCCCTCCACAATCCCAATCTCTTCCTCCGTCAGCCCATAAAGCTGATAAACGAGTCTGTCTATCGTCGCATCTGTCATTTCGATCTGGCGTTGCAACATTTCCTTCTCACGCGGGGATTGGGGCTTTTGCTCATGCAACGCGAGCATCCGCTCGACGAGGGCGACCATTTCGGCGTGCTGCGCGGTTTCGGCGGGGTCGTCGAAGTTGATCGTGCGAACGGGGAGTTTTCGTATATAGCGAGCTTCATAGCTATACCAGCCGCCGCGCATTGATGTCGAAAATTGTTGCAAGTACCATTCTAGCAATTTGCTATTAAGCAAGCCTAAAACATACTCTCGTGAATAATTTTCTGCTATTAAAATTCCGTACCCTCCTGCTGCTCCACCTGTAAAGTAATATTCGCCCGTTTTATCTAATGAAAAAGATGATTTAGGAGCTATATCTGGAACAAATATCTTGGGCAATGGCATGACGTTAAAGTTTTTTGGATAAATATATGCATACCAATGCTTTCCTTTCATTCTTCCACGTTCTCGATTTTCCAAATATGTTTTATTGTCTAAAAGGTATTTCCAAATCAAAGGATATTTCTCTTCAAACTCTGTATCTAGGATTAAATGATATCCATTATCCTTTTTGTTTTTTTGATAAGGAAACAATAACAATCGTTTTGTATCTGTTAAATTATAGCGTTTGCTATTTCCTCCTTTTACTAGAGGATGTAATAAACTTTTTTCCATCCAGAAAGAAACGTTTTTTTCTTTAGAGAATACTTTCACTTTGTCTGCAGTTTCTTCGATTTTTTCGACTATATAAATTTTATCCGCACTAGTCTTAATACCTTGAAAAATTCGAGCAGCAACATTTTCCAATTTCGTGGAGAATTGTGATAGAGATTCAAAAAGTACGCCCCCTTTTCCAACCACAAAATTCCATTCATCTTCGGTCGCCTTTTCTGCCGTCAACGTACCGCTCTCCGAGAATCCCGAATTCTTAAAGAATTCGGGATTCTGTGCGACAGGATTCTGCTCCATCGCAGTAAGCTGCCATACCGCCAAATCATCCACTTTCTCAAATTCAAATTCCTTTTGCGTACTTTGATTCAAGAAAAGCAGACAAGTATAGGTTGTAGCATTCGCAAAAACTTGCTGATCGCTAAAATGAACAATCTTTGAAAGATGCTTTCCATCTGAAAGGATTTTTCGTACGCCTGCACCATATTTCGCATTGAAAAATTTATGCGGCAAAATAAAGCCCAAAAGACCTTTTGTGTTCAATAGTTTCAATGCCTTTTCGACAAAGACCACATAAATATCGTAATTTCCTTTTTTTGCAGAGAGATATTTACTCTTATAAAACTCTACTTCATCAGGTGCCCATGCCTTCATCGCCTGAATGCGAATATAAGGTGGATTCCCAATCACCGCATCAAAACCGCCGCCCGTAAAAATATCCTTAAAGGCTTTCTGCCAATCAAAGGCATTCACGCGCCAAAACTCTTCATCGGGCAAAAGCGGCATTTGCTTATCGTCATAATAATCCGAGCCGATCAAGGAATTGCCGCATTTTATATTCGCGCTCAGGTCGGGCAAAATGCGTTGAGCGAGCAAATCAAGTTGTCCGGGTTTCTCGATCACTTTCAGCAAAAGCGAGAGCTTGGTCACTTCTACGGCTTGGGCATCAATATCCACGCCGAAAAGATTATTCGTCAAAATGCGCTTCTTTTCATCCAGCGTTAATTGCCAGCCATCGCGCCCTTCAAAAATGACCTTCTTTTTTGCCCATTTGGATGTGCCGTCTGCCACATACCAACTCAAATGCCAATCGATCAGATGCTGGAAAGCGCCCAGCAGGAACGTCCCTGACCCACAGGCCGGGTCAACGATCTTCAACTTGGATGCCGAAGTCGGCGTTTTGCCTTCGAGCAATTTCCCAACCGTATTCTCGACGATATAGTCCACAATATAAGTCGGCGTGTAATAGACCCCGCCCGCTTTGCGCACTTCCGGTTTTTCTTCAACTTTTGCCTGTCCGCCTGGCGTTAATCGGATCACCTTGCCAAGAAAACGCTCATAGACTTGCCCTAAAATATCAGAAGGGATCTCCGAGAAAACATAGGGGCTTTCAGGGTAATAAAGGTTTTCTAAAATATCCTGCAAAACCTTATCATCAATACTCAAAGATAAAGTGAAGGTGTCGGGGTGTCCGCTAACGCCCTTCTCTTCTTTAAAATGGAATAAGCCAGAGTTGTAGCGCGTATCCGCTTTACGGAATAAATCGCATAAGCGGCTGTATACTCCTCCCCTAAATTCGACATCTTCACGTCGCATTTGGGGGAGGCTGGGTGGGGGCGCAGCCATTTCCTGCAACTGTCCATAAACTTCCACGCCACGCCCTTCGGCGATCCGCAAAAAGATAATCCGGTCAATCGTCAACTGCACGGCTTCATTTAACTCACGTGGCGAAAGTGCATTTTTGTTACGCAAGGCGATATTACGCGCCAAAAGCTCTCGCCAACGCTCAATTTCTTCCAGAAAAGCATCGTCCACTTCCGCTGTGCCACGCTTCTTCTTTTTTGATGTGGCATATTGGTCAAAAGAGCCTTTCAAAACGGCATCACGCGAAAAGATGGCAGCGATCTCATCCCATTTTTCAAGATAATCTTGATAGGTAAAATACATCACTCGTGCTACAGAAGCCTTATCGTTTTTAAGGGGCTTCACGCGGCAATCGTAAACGGCAAACTCTTCAAAATCGCTTAGTACGCTCAAAGGCAACTTCGCCGACCAGGCATAACGCCGTGTTTGAAAAGCGGGTGAAATATCATCTTTGATATTGACGGAGGGTTTCTTTGCCTCGACAAAAAACTTGCGCGTTCCCCCAATACGGAAGGCATAATCAGGTGCTTTTGTCGCTTCGCCCACCTTCACCGCTGCCTCATGAACCACATCCTTATAGGCTTCGGCGTAACTCTGCTCGTTATCGACATCCCAGCCGAGGGCTTTGAAAAAGGGGTCTAAAAATTCACGCCGCAACTGCGTCTCGTTATATTTCCCTGCCCGATAATCAGCTTTGTTCTGCTCAAAGCGTTCAACCAAGTCGATGATGATCTGCGGTGCGGTCATATTCCCTCCATTTATGGGAATGCAATTTTATATAAACAATCCTGTTTGAGAATTATACCTTGCACATCTTACGCAATACGCATTATGCTTTACGAATTCTCGGCACCAACATCGGCGTTCTCGCCTGATACTCTGCATAGGCATCCCCAAACTCACGGCATAATTTTCGCTCTTCAAAATAAGCTCCGACAACGGTATAAACCGTCGCTGAAATATACATGACGAGCATATTGACCGTCATAACGGGAGTCAACCAAATGAAAAGTAAGCCAAAAGTATAGAGCGGATGGCGCATATGTTTGTATAACCCGTTCACCACCAATTTCCCCTTTTTAAGATGTGGCGGCGCAACCAATTGACGTAAACCCGCAAATTCCCAAATATCCGTATGCAGCAAGCCGACGATCAAAGCAATAAGGGCAAGAAATTGCCCGAAGAGCATCGCATACATCCACGGGGCGGAGATTTGGTAAAGCGTGCGATCAGGCAAAACGCGCATCAACCAGAGAATAGGCAAGAAGCTGATCGCCGAAAAGATATTATAGAAAAGCCGATAAAAACGCATCGTTTGCACGCCGAGCATTTTCTCAAGCGTGGCTTTGAACTTCAATGAAGCCATAATGGAATGAATAAGTCCCCAAAGCACTACCGATAAAATTAACCAGATCATTTTTTTCCTCAAAGATTGATGAGTAACTGATGTTACGCAGTTATGTTTTTAAGCTGACGTTCAGCCCCCCTGCCCCTCGCTTCGCTGGGGCAGCCCCCCAAATGCTTTGCATTTAGGGGGATAGAGAAAAAGGATACCCTTTCAAAAGAAATATTGTTATTTCACTCTTCCCCAAATTCCAAGAACGTGGAATTTGGGGAAGATGTCCGAAGGACAGAGGGGGCATACTGTGTACATGAGCGAGAAGTCAAAATCACTCCTCACCCATCACTTTACAAAACTCTTCGCAGTTTACCACGATAAAAAGGAAGTCTAATGGCTGAAACCTAAAGCCTAAAAGCTGATAAAATAGCTCCCTATGTCAAGAAAAGATAAATACCACAAAATCACATTCCTACGTCACGCCGAATCTACAGGCAATGCCGAAGGCTATTTTCAAGGGCAAGGCGACTTCCCCCTCACAGAACGCGGCAAAGAACAAGCACAAGCTCTCGCCGCTCGCTGGGTAGAAGAAAAAAAAGAATTCAACTACGTCATTTCCTCGCCACTTAGTCGCACCCGTGAAACAGCAGAGATCATCACAAAAACGCTCAATATCCCCATCGACGAGTTTGACCCGATCTGGATGGAGCGCCACAATGGCGAAGTAACCGGCATGAAACACCAAGAAGGGCGCAAATTATTACCTCAGCCCCACTTCAAAAACCCTTATCAAATTTTTGCGGGAAACGGCGAAGGCGATTGGGAACTTTTCCTTCGCGCCGGGCACGCCCTGCAATCCTTACTCCTACGTCCGCCAGGTCGCTATCTGATCATTTCACATGGCGCAATGCTCAACTTCACCATGAAGGCCATCGTGGGCGTTGTCCCTCAAGCCAATTATCAGGGCGCACAATTCCGTTTTGGAAACACAGCCTTCGCCAGCGCAACCTATGTCGCGCGCTCGCATCGTTGGTATATCGAGGGGCTAAATGACAAAAATCACTGGAGAGAAGATGAGTAATCCCCCGCTAAAAATCCTGTCTTTTGGGGCAGGGGCAATTGGAACCTATATAGGCGGGAGCCTCGCACTGGATGGACACGAAGTCATCTTTGTCGAACGCCCCAACATCGCCGAAACGTTAAACGCTCATGGACTTCGGCTTGATCTCAGTTTAGATTCGCGGCGCAACACCTCCGCAACGGATTTGATCCCCGCCGCTGATCTGGTTTTTGCCGACTCCCTTGAAAAAGCCCTCGACTATGGTCCTTTCGACATCGCCCTCTTCGCCCTGAAATCCTACGATACTGAATCCGCTCTCGAGGGGATAGCCCCTCTCGCTGAGAAAATGCCTCCCGTTCTTTGTCTCCAAAACGGCGTGGATAACGAACCTGCCATCGCCGAAATTCTCGGGCCAGAAAATGTAATTGCAGGCACTGTCACATCCGCTATTGGGCGGCGTGATGCCGGCGATATTGTGCTCGAAAAGCTACGCGGCATTGGCATTGCTAATGAACATCCCATTGCCGAGAGATTAGCCAAAGCAATGAACGCCGCATTCTTAAACGCGAAACTCTACGAACGCGCAGCCGATATGAAATGGTCAAAAATGCTCACCAATCTAGTTGGCAACGCCACATCCGCTATTCTTGATATGTCTCCTGCCGAGCTTTTTGCCAGCAACGACATCTACGCCTTCGAAATGAAAATGCTCCACGAAACCCTCGATGTGATGGATGCGCAAAGTATAGGCGTTGTTAATTTGCCAGGCACCCCTGTCAAAGCGTTAGCTCTCGCAGCAAAGGGGCCTGTCTGGCTGCGACCGCTTGCCGCAAAAAAACTAGGCGGTGGACGTGGTGGGAAAATGCCCTCTTTCCATATAGACCTTCACTCTGGACGCGGCAAATCGGAAGTGGATTATCTCAACGGTGCTGTTGTTCGCGCAGGAAAGAATGCAAAAGTACCGACTCCGATCAATGCATTGTTAAATTACACCTTGCTGGCGATGACAAACGCTGAGATCCCGCTTGAAGATTACGCAAAGAAAGTTGATAAATTATTAGGGCAAGTCTAATACGGAAAAAATTATGAACAAGATCAAGATCACAGAACCCAACGAAAATATCGAAGTTCATCTCTCTGATGGGCATACCTTATGTGGTCCCCGCGGAGCAAGCATAGAAGACTTTATCAAGGCACTCGACCATAACTCTAACGCACCTATTGTCGCAGCAATCGTTAATGGCGATTTGCGAGAAATGCACTACAAGATTGAACGCGAATCAACGCTCCGCCCCGTTACCACTAACACAGCAGATGGGGCACGCATTTATAGACGTTCGCTGACCTTTTTGCTTGAATTTGCTTTCCAGCAACTCTTCCCGAAGGGGAAGTTGACCATTGATCACTCTGTTGGTTCGGGGGGATATTATTGTCAGGTGCGCGGACGAGAAATGTTATCTGCTGGGGAAATAGAGATGCTCAATCAACGGATGCAAGCTGAAGTCAAGAGCGATTCGGCCTTTGTCCGGGAAGAGATTCCGCTTGAGGAGGCTATCCAACATTTTGAGTCGCTAGGGCATCCAGACAAAATCGCCCTTTTGACACATCGCAAAAAAGATTATCTAACCTTGTATAGACTTGATGATTATATGGATTATCATCACGGCTATATGGTGCCTTCAACCGGCTATTTGCAATGGTTCGATCTGCAAGAGAGCAATGGCGGTTTTGTTTTGCGTTTTCCGCGTCGACATGCGCCAACAGAGTTGTTGCCAATGGGAGACTACCCCCAATTGCTGAGCGCTTTTCGACGATACGGTAATTGGATGACAAAGCTAGGCATTGATAATGTCGGTGCGTTAAATAAGGCGATCGTGGCCGGGCGCGCGCAAGAAATTGTGCTGGTTTCAGAGGCATTGCACGAGATGCATATTGCCACCGTCGCACGGCAAATCGCCGAAGAGCGCGATAAATTGCGCCTTATTTTAATCGCGGGGCCTTCTTCTTCCGGGAAAACAACCTTTTCACGCCGCCTGACAGTGCAATTATTAGCACGGGGTATTTCCCCTTTTCCACTTGAGTTGGATAATTATTTTGTAGACCGTGCAAAAACGCCACGCGATGAAAAAGGTGAACTCGATTTTGAAGTGATTGAAGCCCTAAATTTACCTTTGCTTGCGGAACATCTACAAAAATTGGCGCGCGGCGAACGAGTGCAGGTGCCACGTTATAATTTTAAAACCGGTGTGAGCGAAAAAGGTGAAGAAATTCAACTAAAGGAAGGGCAACTGATCATTCTTGAAGGTATTCACGGGATGAACCCGCGCTTGATTCCCGAGACTCTGCGAGATCAAGCCTTTCGTATTTATGTTTCTGCGCTCACACAACTCAATCTCGATCGCCACAACCGAGTTTCAACCACCGATACACGGCTCATCCGCCGTATTGTGCGCGATGCTCGCGAGCGCGGCTATACCGCCCAAGAGACCATTTCGCGCTGGGAATCAGTCCGCCGTGGCGAAAAACGGCATATTTTCCCCTATCAAGAAAATGCCGACATTATGTTCAACTCAGCGCTAGCCTATGAATTAGCCGCGCTAAAACCCTTCGCGGAGCCGCTCTTACGCCAAGTTCCACACGGCACAGCCGAATATGTAGAAGCCAAACGTCTGCTTGCCTTTTTAGAATGGTTCCTGGTTCTCGACTCAGACCTCGCTCCTGAAAACTCGCTTGCTCGAGAATTTTTAGGCGGTTCTGTTTTGAAAAAATTCAAATGGTGGCAGGGCAGATAAATGATGATGCGACGCATAAAGCTACTTCTACCCTTTTTGATATTTTTCAGTCTTGCCTGTGGACTTTTTGCGCCCGTTTCGCCCCCGACCCCAACACTTGCTCCCGCTATGTTGACATCTGCTGCTGAAACAGAATCGGTCATTTCAACACAAGCGGCCCTCGCCCTCCTTTTTAGCCCCACTCCTGACATCCTTGCAACTCAAACAGAAGCTGCCGCTCAAACAGCAACGGCAGTTGCGAACTACACAGCTACGCCGATCCCTACGCTAACGCCTGAGATCAGTCCCGACGATTTAATAGAAGAAGAGAAACCCGTCCCGCCACCAGCTCAATCCCCAGGCGGCAGCTATAGACTGGAAAATGAAGTCCTGATCGGCGCTTACGGGATTCGCTACTGGCGGCATACCGACAGTGAAACCGGCTTTGAAGATGTTATTCTGATCGAAAAAACGGGCATGGAAAGCATCAAGATAGAGCAGGCTGTCGAAATCGCTCATCTAACTAATACAGATATTAACGGAGATGGCTACCCTGAAGTGATCGCGGAAAGCTATTCAGGCGGCGCACATTGTTGTTTCAGCACCCATGTTTATAGCCTCCGGGAAACGCCAACACTGATCTTGAAAACCCCGGAATCGAATGCTAGCGGGCAATTCAAAGACCTCGACGAGGATGGCATTTACGAGTTCATCACAGCCGATGATATTTTTGCCTACCAGTATTGTCCCTTTGTCAGTTCTCCTTTTGTAAAAGTTATCATGTCGTATGATGCCGAAAAAGAGAGTTATCTCCCTAATAGTCCAAACTTCCCTCAAGAATATGCAGAAGATATTTTGAGAGATACAAAAAACGCAGAGAGAGTTTCGAAAGCAGAAACTTATGAAAACGGTGAGTGGGATGAAACCAGCAAATGTAGTATTTTGCATCTTTCTCTCGACTATATCTATCTCGGCGATCTAGCCACAGCCCGCTCCGAGCTAGAACGACTTTATATCTACAATGATATTGATGACTTTTGGAATGAAGTCATATTTATATTGCAAGATAGTCTGCTTTATGTAAAAAAGGAAATTGAGGAAAAATAGCCTTTCTATATCTTTAGATTCTCTACGATGAAAAGAAAAAAGATGCTTTGGCTATAGTATGAACCAAAGCATCTTTTTCTTTTAGAACAGGGCAACAATTGCCTTTAGATTTTCAAGGAAAAACTCTTCCTATAAAGTAAATGATGTCGTTCTTGTCTCTTCTTCTTCAGGAACAACGCCTGCCATCATTAGGCCAAGTTTTTGCGGGGTGGCTTCGTTACGCGGCACAATCCCCATAATTTCACCTTCACAAATAACGGCAATTCGATCAGAGAGTGCCATTACCTCATCAAGGTCTTCAGAAACCATCATGATCGCAGTGCCATTTTTTCGTTGCTCAAGCAATTGGGCATGAACATACTCAGTCGCGCCTACATCCAAGCCACGAGTTGGCTGGGCTGCCAAAAGCACCCGCGGATTACGAGAAATCTCACGTGCCAAAACAACTTTTTGGATGTTCCCGCCAGAAAGGCTGCCTGCCTTTGTCTCTCTTGAGGGTGTTTTTACACGGAATTTTTGTATCATATCGTCAGTATGCTCGGCAATGGTTTTCAACATGAGAAAACCTTTTTCAGCAAAGGGACTAATATGATGCTCACGCAAAACCATATTCTCAGATATGGAGAAATCCTTGATCATGCCATCTTTCATGCGTTCTTCGGGGACATAGGATAGCATCCGCTCGGTCACGTCACCTGGGCGGAAGTTTGTAACATCTTCGCCTTCGAGAATTACCTTGCCGTTCGTGACCTCACGCAGCCCCGTAATTGATTCCGCTAATTCACGTTGTCCGTTCCCAGAAATTCCTGCCAAGCCCAAAATCTCTCCTGCATGAACATCGAGAGAAACACTGCGTAAAGCAGGCGTTCCTCGATCACTATCGCAGGAAATATTTTCAAGACTTAAGCGAGGTTTACCACGCTCAACATCATCAAGCTCACGGGTCATGATGACTTCGCGTCCGACCATCCAATTTGCGAGTTCTGACTTTGTAATATCAGCAATGGTTTTTGTACCAATTTTCGCACCATCACGCAAAACGGTAACGCGGTCACATATATCCATAATTTCGTGCAATTTATGCGAGATGAAGATAAGTCCATGCCCATCGGCGACCATTTGGCGCATGATGACAAAGAATTCATCCACTTCCTGGGGCGTAAGCACAGCCGTAGGCTCATCGAGAATAAGCAAAGCGGCTCCACGATAGAGTGCCTTAATAATTTCCACGCGTTGTTGTTGCCCGACAGAGAGTTGCCAAATATAGGCATCCGGGTCAATTTTTAAGCCGTAGATGTCGGCGAGTTCTAATATCCGTTCAGAAACTTTATCGAGATCGGTCAAAAATCCGCGCGAGGAGGGAAGCCCCAAGGCAACATTTTCTGCAACTGTGAGAGTCTCCACGAGCATGAAATGCTGATGGATCATCCCGATGCCATGATTGATGGAGTCAGTTGGGGAATCAATGGTGATTTTCTTTCCATTTAGGAAAATATCGCCTTCTTCTGGTCCATACATACCGTAGAGGACCTTCATTAAGGTGCTTTTCCCTGCACCGTTTTCTCCTAAGAGGGCATGCACTTCGCCAGAGCGGACGTCAAAATCCACTTTGTCGTTGGCAAGAACGCCGGGGAAACGTTTGGTGATTCCGCGCATTTCGAGGGAGTCGATTCGGGTGTGTCCTGAGGGGAGTTTATTTTCGGTCATTGATTTGTCCTATTTAACGGAATTTGTTTTTCTTCAAACTAATTTTCATTAAAGGGTGGCAAGTTAATGTTACGTGCGGGGCGGATGCATCCGATCCGCATTGTTTTTTCTCAAAAGGATATAAACCGGAATTTATATCCTTTTGAGAAAAGCTGACAGGTTTGGAACCTGTCAGCTTTATTAGAAACTTATTCTACGGGGATAACAAGGGAGCCATCAATGATGCCAGCGACTGCTGCATCTGCGGCGGCTTTTGCTTCGTCTGAAAGAGCATAGTTGCTATTGTAATCCATTACAAGACCACCGTTCTCAAGCGTGATTGTGTAGGCTTCGCCACCAAAATCACCTTCTTGAGTACCAGCAATAATTTCTTTGAGGGGACCTGTCCAGTTATAAACCTGGCTGGCTACAACAGAATCAGGACCAACAGAGGTTTGAGCAGATTGTGTGCCGAACCAAGCTAAGCCTTGTTCTTGCGTCAAGCCAATTGCGCCGGTAACCATTTGAGCGGTTCCTGTGAGCACATCTGCGCCTGCGGCAATATGTGTGTTGCCAGCTTCAGTGCCTAAGCCTGTGTCGCCGAAAGAACCTGTCCAGATGACTTTTACGTCTACGTCAGGGTTGACTGATTCTGCCCCGGCGATGAAGCCTTTAACATAAAGAGCGGCATCACCAACTTCGATGGGTCCTACAACACCAATTACGCCACTTTCTGAGACGCTGGCAGCAAGTACACCATTTACGTAGCCACCCTCGTGAGAGTTGGCTTCATAAGCAGAAATATTGGGTTCACCAAAGGTTTCGAGGGTTGTTCCCCATGCAAAAGCAGTTTCGGGGAAATCAGGTGCAATTTCTTGCAAAGATGAGCCATATTGTGAGCCATGTGCAATGACTAGATCATAACCTTCTGCGGCGTAATCGCGAATTGCAGCGGCAGCATCATCTACTTTGAACATGCCTTCAGAGTAAGCAATTTCCATTGCTTCTTCTCCGCCCATTTCTTCCTGGATGGAGAGCAAAGCATCGAACATGCTTTGGCTAAAAGCCAAGTCGGTGATAGAGCTAGGCATAATGACAGCAACTTTAAAAGCTTCTGCCATTTCTTCGACAGGGGCTTCTTCAGCAGGAGCTTCTTCTGCGGCGGGGGCTTCTTCAGCGGGAGCTTCTTCTGCGGCGGGGGCTTCTGGTGCAGGTTCAGCAGGTGCGCCACCACAAGCGGTGAGCGCCAATGCAAATGTTAGTACTAAAACAAATAGTAGTTTTTTCATTTTCTTCTCCTAGAGATTGTTGAATAAGTTAGACAAATACGAGCCAGATTTGAGCGAACCACCTCCTTGTTGGGGGGATATAGTGCTGTTACGGACTTGTTTTCAATTTGGTTGCTGTAAATAGCGTTTGTGAGGCGTAAACTTTGTTTCGTGTTTCGTGAAACCCTAATACGTAATCCTTATTTGGTTTCATATCGTTTTTCACGCTTCACTTTTTGCGTTAATCACCTCTATCAAAAGGCTTCGTCAGCGCAGAGGGTGATCGCACCCGTGAAGCACTCATTGCTAATACAATAATTGTCAAAATATAAGGCAAGGTTGAAGCAAGTTCTGAATTGATTGGCACTTCTAATACTTTCATCCAAAGTTGAGAAGCATTAATAAGACTAAAAAGCAAAGCACCAGCCAAAACGCCCCATGCTTTCCATGCACCAAAATAAACAAGAGCAACTGCGATAAATCCCAGCCCGCTTGTCATATTTTCTTGAAAAAGATTCAGCAAAGAAATTGACATAGATGCGCCTGCAACACCAGATAAAATGCCGCCTAAGGTAACAGTAAAATAGCGAACGCGCGCTACGCTCACCCCAAGCGAATCTGCCGCTTCTGGATTTTCTCCAACTGCGCGAATTTTTAATCCTAGTGTTGTTTTATTAAGCACGAACCAAGCAATAGGCACAAGTAAAAATGCGCCATAAACCATAATGCTTTGTTCAAAAAAAACTTGTCCTATATAAGGAATTTTACTCAAAACAGGAATAGCTATTGGTTGAAAACCCGATACTGTTTTCACTGTACCGACCAACATCTTAAAAAGCAATTCGCTCATGCCTAAACCAAAAAGGTAGAAGCCGATACCGCTAATCCCCTGTACGGCTTGCAGGTTGACAGTGACAAATGCCATTGCCAAGCCCATCAACGCACCAACGATAACAGCGGCTAATAGCCCTAACCAAAGATTACCAGTTGTAAAAGTAACATAAAATGCGGCGAATGCGCCAAGCAACATTTGACCATCTACACCAAGGTTAAGAACACCGCTCCGCTGACCAAAAGCTTCGCCAATAGCAGCGTAAAGATAGGGCGTAGCTAAACGAATACCCGAAGTTAGAATACCGACAATAACGAGTTCAGGACTCATGCTATCACCTCCTCAGGTATGTCTGTGCTTGTATCTGGTTCTAATGGCGGAGATTTGTTTTCATCTTCACTGTCTTCAGCAGAAAGACGCACTTTTTGTCGTTTTCTGCGCCATATTTCGCTCCCAACAACAAAAATAACGACAAGCCCGTTCAAGGCACCAATCAACGCCGAGGGGATTTGTACAGCACGTTGCATTTTATTTGCCCCAACCAACAACGCCCCAAAGAAAATTGAAGCCGGGATTGTTCCAATCGGATGTAATTGCCCAAATAACGCTGCTACGATTCCATTAAAGCCCGCCCCACCTGTAAAGCCTGTAGAGGAGCCATCTGTTATCATCCTGTAATTCACGCCATAAACTTGAATAGCACCAGCAATTCCAGCCAAAGCCCCACTTAAAAGGAGGGCGGTTACAATGCGTCTGCGTACGCGGATACCACCGTAACGTGAGGCGTGTGGGTTTTGCCCAACAGCGCGAATTCTATATCCCAAAGTTGTTCGCCATAAAAGGATATATACCAAAATAGCCAAAGCGATTGCAATAATAAATCCAAGATGCAAACGAGTGGGCGCCAAACGCGGCAAACGAAAAGCTTCGGCTAAGCGAGCCGTCTGTGGGATTTTAGAGGCTTTTTCCAATTGCACGGGGTCAATCATCGGTCCACGCAACATGAAATTCATAATCTGCACGGCGATAGCATTCATCATTACCGTACTCAAAATTTCGTTCACATTGAAATAAGCTTTGAGCGCACCAGGAATACCGCCCCAAATCGCGCCACCTAGAAAACCAGCAAAAATTGCCATCACGATTACGAGCCAGCCTGGTAAATCAGTGAAAACGATTCCTATTTGCGTAGCTAGGAGGCCGCCAATAATCATTTGCCCTTCAGCACCGATATTAATTACACTGGCACGGAAGGCAATACATATGCCTAAGCCAACCAATAGAAGCGGAACCGACTTGACAAGAGTTTCAGCTATCGCATTGGTGCTACCAAAGGCACCTTCCCAAAGCGCACCATAGGCCTCAACAGGGCTGACACGCAAAATAATCAGCATCACTGCTCCTACCGCAAGTGCAGCAAGAGTTGCCAAAACGGGCAAGAGCGCATCAAATAAAGAATTTAGTCTAGATCGCATGGGTAAGTGGTGCCTCCTCCGAATACCTTTTCAAAAACGAGTAGTTTTCAAAAAGTTCTTCTTACGCCCACGCTTGTACTAAGCGTAGACGCAAAAAAGTGTCGTTAAAATAACTGTTGCCCAAAGCTAAAGGCTGATTTTCTTCACTATAAAAGGTCATTTTCAAATTTAATGACAGTTCATTTCCTAGCTCGTTAAAAGATTCTTTGCTATTGCTTGAAGAAATTTCTGTAACAGCAAAAGAAATTCTTTGTTGAAAATACCGCTGTAAAATTTCACGAATATGTAATTGCCCGTTGATTTCTTCAACAGGGCAATTAAGAAACGAGCATGGAATAAAATTATTTGCCAAAATAACAGGTTTCTCGTCCGCTAAAAAAAGACGCTTCATCCATAAAAGTTTATCTCCGGCTTTTATGGCCAATATACGTGCATCTTCTTCAGTGGCTGTAGTTTCTTGCAAGGATAAGGCTTTAATAGAAGAGGAAAAACCGCTGCTTTCAATAAGGCGGCTAAAGTCCCATAACCCGCCGAGATGTGTATTTACTTCAAGAATCCGTTCATTAACATAAGTGCCATCCCCTTGTCGTCTTAATATCAGACCTTCAACTGATAGTTTTGCTAAAACCGTGCGAATTGTTGCTCGGCTGACCCCAAATTCCTCCGCCAAGCCATTCTCGGAGGGTAAACGAAGCCCTGGGGCGTAAGTTGCATTACGAATTCTCTCGCGGAGAACTTCGTTCACTTGCTCAACAATGGATTTCGAACGGGTCACAAGCATCATAAATAGCTTCACCAGTGGATAGTCGTCTGACTTTTGCTAGTTTTAACATAAATCTGATTAAAAGGCAAGAAGATTGTGAATTTGAGTACTTGCATTTAAGGCTTTGAACCGCTCATATTCTATCAACTTTAGGAGTAGAATTGACCTACATTTCTTTGCACGTGATAGCTATTTCTTAATTAGCTCTTATTTCATCAAAAAAAGAAACAAAACATATGCCCTTTCTCATCTTTCTTATCGCCCTTCTTTATGCCTCTGTCGGACTCGGCGGCGGCTCAGGTTACCTCGCCTTAATGGGACTCTTTAACGTTGACCCCAATGTGATGAAACCAACCGCTCTTGCGCTGAATATCCTCGTCACAACGATCGGGACTTATAAATATTCCCGCGCTGGATATTTCTCATGGAAACTCTTTTGGCCTTTTGCAATTACCTCGATTCCCTTTGCTTTTCTAGGTGGACGCTTAAATCTTAACGGAGATATCTACAAAGGCATCGTCGGCATATTACTACTCTACGCAGCGACTCGCCTCTTTACCACAGCGCGTATAGTAGAAGAAAAAAACATTTTGCCGCCACCGCTTTGGGCGGCTCTCTTTAGCGGTGCGATCATCGGGTTTATCGCCGGTATTACAGGCGTTGGCGGTGCAATTTTTCTTAGCCCCCTCATCTTGCTGACCGGTTGGGCAACGACCAAAGAGACCGCAGGGATTGCAACTGTTTTCGTCTTGACTAATTCAATTTCTGGTCTTGCCGGCTACTGGAGCAATACTTTTAGTTTGCCCTCAGAAATTGTCTACTGGAGTATAGCCGTCATTTTTGGCGGCTGGATAGGCGCAGAATACGGCAGCCGAAAATTGCCAGACCCAATTATTCGGCAAGTGCTGGCTGCCATCCTTTTACTTGGCGGGATAAAAATGCTTTTTTCAGCTTTGGGGTAGAATAAGGGGCGTTTGGTCAAATAGACGAACACACAAATAAAATTCAGGAGAAAAACTTGAAAGTTTCACGAAATTATTCATTCCTTTTCATCGTCGCGGGCATCATCATTGCCCTCGACCAATGGACAAAACATCTTGTTCGCAGCAACATCCCCTCTGGCGGCACATGGCTGCCCGATAATTGGGCACACCTTGGGGAATATATGCGCATCGTTCACTGGCACAATAACGGCGCAGCATTTGGTCTCTTCCAGGATATACCACAAGTTTTCACCATACTCGCATTTTTTGTCTCTATTGCCATCATCTGGTTTTATCGCGAGATCGAGCCAGGAGACTGGTTTCTGCGTCTCGCCCTCGCCATGCAATTAGGCGGAGCCATTGGCAATCTCACCGACCGCCTGCTTTTCGAAGGGGTTGTCACTGATTGGATCTCTGTCGGCAATTTCGCCGTTTTCAATGTAGCGGATGCCAGTATCAGCGTCGGGACAGGGGTCATGCTGCTCGGCATCTGGATAATGGAGAAACGTGAGCAAGCCCAAAAGAAGAGCGCTTCCGAAAACGAATTGGAAATGGAATCGCCCTTGGGGACAGAGGATCCCGTTTAATGGACGATAGATTAGTCGAATTGGAATATACCGATAAAAAAGAAGCCCGTCTCGATCATTTTCTCGTCGAAGAATTGCCCGAATTTACTCGTACACGTTTGCAGGGCCTCATCGCAAAAGAAATGGTCACCGTTAATGGCAAAATTGCCAAAAAAAACGGCTTGAAGCTCTCACAAGGCACGCTCATTACTCTTCGTATTCCCGTCACTCAAAAAACTGAACTAGTCCCGGAAAATATCCCCCTCGATATTCTCTTCGAGAACGACGATGTGTTAGTTATCAATAAAGCCGCCGATATGGTCGTTCACCCCTCCGCTGGACACTTAACGGGAACACTCGTCCACGCCGCGCTCGCCCACGCCCCAGAAATGGAAGGCATCGGCGGAGAAATTCGCCCGGGCGTTGTGCATCGACTCGACAAGGATACTTCAGGCATCATTATCATGGCGAAAAACGATGCTGCTATGCAATGGCTGCAAGAGCAATTTGTGGCGCGCTCCGTAAAAAAGAGTTATTTTGCATTGGTCGATGGTGTCCCTCCTACCCCAACGGGACGAGTCGAAGCCCCAATTGGACGCGACCCTGCCCACCGTAAGAAAATGGCCGTTCTTTCGCCCGGAAAAGGACGCGAGGCAATCAGCGAGTATAAAACCCTCGAAACTTTCCCTGAGCATACTTTTCTCGAAGTTTCTATCCTAACAGGGCGTACACACCAAATCCGTTTGCACTGTGCCTTTGTTGGCGCACCCGTTGTCGGTGATACTTTATACGGTCGCCGAAGGCAAAAGGTGAAGGTTCCCCGTCAGTTTTTGCACGCTGCCCGTTTGACGATTATGCTGCCAAACGAATCTGAACCGCGTACCTTTGAAGCCCCTTTGCCAAAAGAACTTGAAGATATATTGACCGAGTTGCGCTAATCCCTTAGTTTTCTAACCGCCAAGACGTGAAGAACGCCAAGCTCTATAAAGTTTTCCTTTGCGCTTTCCGCGTCTTGGCGGTTTCTTTCTCTTATGACAGAAACCCCTCAAAATCTCAGCAAAACCCAAATCTGGCTTCTCGCCATTCGCCCCAAAACACTCCCTGCGGCTGGTGCGGGTGTTATCACCGGTACAGCCCTCGCCTATTACGATGGTGTATTTTCCTTTTTTCCAGCTTTAGCCGCTTTCATTGGCGCGATACTGCTCCAAATTGGCAGCAATCTCGCCAATGATGTCTATGACTATCTTCGTGGTGCTGAAAGCAAAGAACGGCTTGGTCCCATGCGTGTCACGCAAGCGGGGCTGCTCACACCTAAAGAAGTTCAAACGGGGATGTGGATCACCTTTGCGCTCGCCGCTCTCATCGGTGTATATCTGATCACCGTCGCGGGCTGGGCAATTTTACTGATCGGACTAACCGCCATCCTCGCCGCAATTGCTTATACCGGCCCCATCAGTGACAAAGGATTGGGCGATATTTTCGTTTTTCTCTATTTTGGTGTTGCAGCAGTAGTCGGGACATATTATGTACAAGCGCTAAAAACTTCCCTCGCCGCGTGGTGGATGTCTGTCCCCATTGGCTTGCTGATCGTGAATATCCTCGTAGTCAATAATCTGCGCGATATTGATGTTGACAAAGCTGCCAACAAAATCACCATGGCTGTACGAATGGGAATACCCGCCACAAGAATAGAATATCTAATCCTTTTAGGGATTTCCTATCTTATTCTCCCCCTTCTGATTTGGATGCGTCTCGCTCCTGTCTGGACACTTTTAGTCTGGCTCTCACTTCCGCTTGCGTGGAAAGTTGCTCAGACCGTGCTTAACGAGACAGGTCGCCCGCTTAACGAAGCATTGGCCGGGACGGGGAAAATTTCGTTAATTTATAGTATCTTGTTTTTTGTGGGGATATTACTGGCAAAGCTGCTCTAAATGAAAAGTCACGCTACAAGCGTGATCTACGTACTCGATCAAAAGGTGGATTCACAACCACCTTTTTTTATTCCACAAATTGCCATTTACACAGTCGATGCTCAAGCCAATCTACAGTGAAATAGAGTCCCAAACCAAGAAGGCTCATTGCTAAAACGCCCGCGTACATGGCAGGATAATCGAAAAGAGTACTGCCGTTAAAATAGATATAGTAGCCAAGTCCGCGCTGAGTGGCAAAAAGCTCGGCAATATAGAGAACTGCCACCGCCGTCCCCACTGATTGGCGGAGGGCTGTCAAGATGGCTGGCAAAGAAGCTGGTAAATAAACAAAGCGAAAGAGTGCCCGTCTGCCTGCTCCCAAACTCCGCACTGATTGAATCAACTCTGCGGGCAATCCAGCAGCTTGATCTCGGACAAGTACAAGGATTTGGAAAAATAAAATCATGAAGATGATGACGATTTTTGGTAAATCACCAATACCAAGAAAAAGTAAAACGATAGGAACAAGCACCACTTTTGGGATAGGATATAGCAAATAAATTACAGGGGAAAAAAAGCGATTAAGCCTTTTAGATTGTCCAAGAATAAGCCCAGCAGGTGCAGCGAGTGCAACAGAAAGGAACATGCTTGCCATTACACGCCAAAGGCTGGCAGCCGCGTGTTCGAGCATCTTTCCATTGAAGAGTTCTTTAAAGAAAACTTGAATAACCAAAACGGGAGACGGGAGAATATTGCGATCAACAATAAGAGCCGAAATTTGCCAAAATAAGAAAATTGCCAAAGCCGCTAAAAAAACATCTTGCTTTTTCATGCTTTTTCCATCCTTTGGCGTAAATCCTGACAAAGTTCGGTGTACGCTTGGCTATCACGATAGCCTTCTTTCTCTGCATTTGGATTATCAATAATCAACGGTTCTGTATTTGGTGGATTACCTAGAAGAAGAATTTTATTTCCCATTATTGCAGCTTCTTCAATAGCATGCGTTACCATAATAAGGGTCAGATTTTTCTCGTCGCAGAGTTTGAGTGTTAGGTTTTGCAAGTCGGCGCGGGTGAGGGCATCAAGTGACGAGAATGGTTCATCCATCAGGAGCAGATCGGGGTTAAGAATCAATGTTCGGGCAATGGCTGTACGCTGACGTTGCCCTCCTGAGATTTGGGATGGGTATTTATCGGTTAATGTATCCAGTCGGAGATCTTTGAGCAGCGGTAGCACGTCAAAATTCACGGGCGTTTCGCCACGCGGCGCGTGGATCCCATCTGCCCCGTAAAAACCACGAACGCGCAATCCCAGCTCAACATTTTCTTGGACTGTCGCCCAGGGCAACAATCCATATTCCTGCAAAATTAATCCTGAGTGGGGACGAGGGCGAGTGATTTTCTCTCCATCTATAAGCAGTTCTCCTGATGTGGGAAAACGCAAACCTGCCAGGATATATAGCAAAGTCGTTTTGCCACAACCCGAAGGACCAAGCAATGCCCACCGCTCGCCGCGCTGAACTTGCCAATTGAAGGTCTCAAAGACTGGGGCTGTATTTGCGTAGGAAAAATTAAGCTTCTCGAGAGTAATCATCGTAAAAAAAGAGGCTGGGGATTTCCCAGCCTCTTGATTGTATCTTAAGTGTGTGGATTAGGGTAAAAAACTGCTATCCACAGCATCTTCATAGGGGATATCGACAGATAAAAGACCTTTCGCTTGAGCCCAGGCTAGGGTATCTGCCCACTCAGCTTCACTGTAGATGCCATAAGGAAAAGGAGGAATAACATAGCCTTCAAGCAAAGGCACAGGAATAAGCTGTCTCTCTGCGAGAACGTAGCTATATTCTGCTGGATCTTCTTCGAGGAGGCTAATTGCAATGTCAATCGCTTCAACAAAATCACGAACAGCATCAGGGTTTTCATCGATCATCTTTTTGCTGAAAACATAGACACTAGCGCCATATTCCGGGCTTTGGGTATCATCGAGGATAATAGTTGCACCTTGAGAAACAGCTAAAGAGGCAAGGGGATCGGGCAAAACAGCTGCTTTGAGTTCACCAGAGCCTAATAATGCCATTCGGTCGGGGATTTTAGGGACAGCAATGGTTTGGATTTCATCAGCCGCAAATCCTTCTTTTTCAAGGAGGCGGTCAGTGACATATTCGATAATCGTCCCTTCTGAAATACCAATTTCAACGCCTTTAAGATCGGCAGAGGTGAGAATGCCGCTATCTTTTGCGGCGAGGATGAAGAAATGCCCAGTATCTGCTGTCGGTCGCTGAGCATAGCGCACGATTTTCATTTGTATTTCTTCTTTGTTAAAGAAAGCAACGGTCAACCCATCAGTAACCATGCCATCTGCTTGCCCAGAGGCAACCATTTGGCTCAGTTCTGGTGCAGAAGAAACAGGGATAAGTTCAACATTTAAGTCATAGGTTTCAAAAAGTTCTTCTTCCTGGGCAAGGAAAAGCGGAAGCGTATCAAGAATAGGTAGAACAGCAATTCTGAGCGTAGGATACTCAGCGCTTTCTGCTACTGTTGCCTCTTCTTCGCTGTCAATTTCTCCGGTTTCAACATCAACGCTAACTTCGCCCGAAATCGGGGAGGTTGCTTCGGTTTTAGGAGTGCAAGCTCCTAAAATAAGACTGAGGGAAAGCACAAAGGCAATCCCCAAAAGGGTAGTACGTTTCATTGTTATAGACCTCTCTATTTTTTTATTTTACGCAACACAGAATGATTGTCACGTAATTATTTTTCATCTAAAGCTGCAATTCTTTCTTCTGAAACACCAATGCTTCGCAAAAGTAAGCTCCGCAAAGCAGGCGTAGCACGCTCAGGGTCGGGGCTGCCAGTGTAGACCCAGCGCAACACAACTTCGTTTAAAGCACCCATCCATGCTCGCGAAGCAACTTCCGTATCAATTTCTGCGATACTGCCATCAGCGACTGCCTGGTCAAGATATTTTTGAATGATCTCCGCAAAATGATCGTTGATCTCACGCCTTTTCTCTTCAAAGGTCTCCCCTAATCCCACCGCCTGAACGAGAGCGATCTTTGCTAAAGTCCGATGCTGCCCAAAAGTCTGCATACAAATTTTAATTGCCGCATCGACACGTTGCAGGCCATGTTCTTCCTTCTCTATCGTAGCGCGCAAACGCCCTTCTAGCAGCTTGGTAAATTTATCGATCAATGCAAAAAAAATATAATTCTTACTAGGGAAATGATGATAAACGCCACCTTTTGAAGTTTTTGAAGCGGCAACGATCTCATC
The DNA here is from genome assembly GCA_018648685.1 of Anaerolineae bacterium. Lineage (GTDB taxonomy): Bacteria > Chloroflexota > Anaerolineae > Anaerolineales > Villigracilaceae > Desulfolinea. The sequence continues at coordinate 2,986 of JABGQT010000078.1, read as the reverse complement.
CATGCGCGCATCGTGATAGCCCTTGTCTGCAAAGACATCGGCAGCGGCATCGAGAATACGGGAGCGGGTTTCGTCAGATAAAGTTGTCATAAAATCACTCAGACCGACCAGTCGGTCTAGTCAGTCCGAGATAATACCATATTGAAAAAAAGAAGGCAAGAACTTTCTTTGCGGTAAAATTAGTATTAAAATTCTTCGAGACTAGAAACTCTAGTTTTATTCCAAGGAGCCCTCATGACAATAATCGACCTGCGTTCAGATACCGTTACTCAGCCCACCCCCGCCATGCGCGAAGCAATGGCAAAAGCCAATGTCGGCGACGATGTATATGGTGAAGATAGCACAGTCAATCAACTTCAGGAGTTGGCAGCAGAGATACTTGGTAAAGATGCCGGGCTATTTCTCCCCTCTGGCACAATGGGAAATTTAATCTCGGTTCTCGCCCATTGTGGGCGTGGCGACGAGGTTATTCTCGGAAATCAGGCACATATCTTTCGCTACGAGGCTGGCGGCATTTCTGCACTAGGAGGCGTCCATTCGCATCAAATTCCCAATCAAAAAAATGGGACTTTATTGCTTGAAGATATAGAAGAGGCAATTCGCTGGGATGATCCTCATGAACCAGTTACCAGATTGATTGCCTTGGAAAATACCCAAAACAAATGTGGTGGGATTGTTCTCTCGCAGGATTATATTGATCAGGTTGGAGATTTTGCCAAAGAGCGTGGTCTTGCCCTCCACCTCGATGGCGCACGTCTTTTCAACGCAGCGGCGGCTTCAACATCATCTGCTCAGGAGCTTGCTTCACCTTTTGACTCCCTAACATTTTGCCTGAGCAAAGGGCTTTCTGCGCCTGTTGGCTCTGTTCTCTGCGGCTCACGTGATTTCATTAAAAAGGCTCATCGGCTTCGTAAACAATTGGGCGGCGGGATGCGCCAAGCTGGGATTCTAGCAGCGGCAGGGATCGTCGCGCTAGAGGAAATGGTAGATCGCTTGGGTGAAGACCACCTTCGGGCACGGAAGCTAGCCAAGGGACTTGCGAGCGTTCCGGGTTTAATCCTTGATGAGGGAACACCTTATACGAATATGATCTTTATGAGCTTGGCGGAGCATATTGAATATTCAGGAGAAAAAATAGAAGCTCATCTGCGCGAGAAGTATGGAATCCGCGTTGGTCTAACAGGCCCACGCAGCTTCCGCTTGGTTTTGCATTATTGGATCAATGATGAAGATGTTGAAAAAACAATAGATGCCTTCAAAAAGCTACTTGGGTAAAAATAAAAACGAGCGTTTGAAACGCTCGTTTTTATTTTCTTGGTATTGTCACACTATGAATACTCCCTCTTTTCAGCAGACGCTCAAAAACAGCAACTACTTGAGGGTCTACTAAAATACCGGCTTGTTCTTTTAGATAGGCAAGAGCTTCTGTTTCGGTTGATTTTTTTCTATAGGGGCGCATGCTAGTAAGCGCATCGAATATATCGGCAACTGCAAAAATACGTGCTTCAAGGGGAATTTCTTCTCCACGCAGACCTCGCGGGTATCCGCTACCATTCCAACGTTCATGATGGCAATAAACAATAGGTAGAGCATCTTGCAAAAAGGGAATATCTTTGATGATCTCTCGTCCGATTACAGGATGTTTGCGCATAATCTCCCATTCTTCTTCAGTGAGTGCCCCTACTTTATTGAGAATTGCATCGCTGATACCTATTTTCCCGATATCATGCAGCAAAGAGCCACGTTGAAGAGAATTGCGCTGGAGTTCTGTAAGATCAAATTTTTCGCCTAAGAGATAAGCCACTTTTCCTACACGTTCACTATGCCCCTCCGTTTCCCTATCTCGTGCGTCCAGAGCAGCCATGAGGGCGGTGAGGGTTTCATCATAGCTGTTCTCTAATTTTTGATAAGCACCTTTAACTTCTATTGCTCTATCACGGGAATCGATCAAGAACATCGTTCTCTCTAATGCCATCGCTGCCTGGTTGACCAATGTCTGCAATTTTTGTTCCTGAGACGATGCCTGCCTTTCATCTTCTTCAATTTCTACCCACAAAACACCATATTTTCGGAGGGATGTTTTAATAGGAAGATAAATATGCACTGATGCCCCACTAGCAATAGTAATTTTTTCTCCAGTCGCTAGCGCTTGCTTTACAAACTCCATGGGAACGGTTTGGTCAAAACGAGTCCCCTCAGAGGTAATCTCAAGTGCGGTTTGAATTTTATTAGCTGATGAAAAAAGAACGATTCCTGCAACAGACGCAGTTGCAAGGCGATGAGCAGCTTCAGCAATAAGTTGAGCAGCCTCTTGAATATTCTCTGTTCCGAGAATACCGGAACCTAAATTATTTAGTATTGAGGTGGTCACATTGGAAGAACGAAGCTCATCAATCAGCCAAGAGCTTTCAATTGCTGCAACAGCTTGTGTCGCTAGCAAATTTGCAAGTGATTCATCTTTTTTATTGAAAAATACTCCGCCTTGTTTACCAAACCCCAAAATCGCACCAATACTAACACCATGCAAACGCAGAGGCATAACGATAAGGCCGCGCAACATATTGTGATCTATGGTTATTGCTGGTGCGTGCTTATATTTGCGAATATCCCTAACTCTAAATGGTTTTTTTGCATTAAGCGCAGCATCTAATAATTTATTTGTAGACAGATCTCTACTTAAAAAGTCGTGTAAGGCTGGAGCATACCCAACGGAAGATGTTCGTGTAAAAGAACCATCCTGATTAGAGAGAGCAGCAAAAACAAAACGTGCTTCCACTGTCTTTCTCGTCAGTTTAGCAACTTCTTCGATCACCGATTGAGTGTTAAGGGCCGTAGATAAAGGGATATTGGATTGAATAAGCGCTCCCAAGCGGCGATTATAGCCAGAGCGCTCCCAATTATTGAGCAGCTCTTCACCTATTGCTTCAAGCGTATGCGTAAAACGGTGAAAACGCACACCTTAAACGGTTGATGTCGCACAGTCAGC
>JABGQT010000137.1 GCA_018648685.1 Anaerolineae bacterium | reverse complement strand
GGCGTTAAAAGACCACTGATCGTGCGTAAGGTCGTGGTTTTCCCTGCGCCGTTGGCACCGATAAGGGTAACAATTTCACCTTCTTCAACGGTTAGGGAGATGCCCTTAAGGGCATGTATATTTCCATAGTAGGTATGGATGTCATTAACTTCTAACATTGCCATCTTATTCTCCCTGCTCCAAATTTAAACCAGAAGCCGCGCCGCTACCCAAATAGGCTTCAATAACCCTCGGATTGCGCTGAATTTCAAGCGGTGTACCTTCTGCAATTTTCTGTCCAAAGTCCATCACCCAAATTTCTTCACTGATGCCCATGACAACTTTCATATCATGTTCGATCAGCAAGATGGTTATCCCTACTTCGTCGCGCAGTTTGCGGATGAAATGCATCAGTTCAAGAGATTCGTTCGGGTTCATGCCCGCAGTTGGTTCATCCAACAAGAGGAGCTTGGGTTTGCTGGCAAGGGCACGTGCGATCTCGAGGCGACGCTGCGCACCGTAAGGTAAGTTGCGAGCAAGTTGATCGCCAAGTCCCTTTAGGCCAACAAAGTTGAGCAAGCGGATTGCCTCTTGTAATGCATCTTCTTCTTCTTTGACAAAGCGTTTGCTTTTGTAGATGGCTTCCACCCAATGTGTTTTCAGGTGCCGATGCTGCCCAACCAGAATATTTTCAATCGCCGTCATACTTGAAAAGAGGCGAATATTTTGATATGTACGAGAGATGCCTTTCAGTGTTACCTGATCCGGACGAAGCCCTTCTACATGCTTATCACCATCGAAGATGATCTCACCTTCGGTTGGTTCATAGAAACCGGTGATGCAGTTAAAGAAAGTAGTCTTGCCTGCACCATTTGGTCCGATAACGCTCGATATTGAATTCTCTTTTACATCAATTTCAAAGCTATTGACAGCAATAAGGCCACCAAAGCGTTTTGTGACGTTTCGTGTGCTGAGTATTATTCCCATGGTTCTCTCCTAACCTTCTACCCCATCGAGTTCTGCTTCGGCTTTTAGCTCCCTTTTCCTGCGCTGGTCAGGTAAGAAGCCTTCGGGTTTGAAGAGCATCATAGCTATGAGAAGCGTTCCGTAGATCAACATGCGGTATTCAGCAAATTCCCTAAGCAATTCGGGTAACCCAACAAGGATGAGGGAGCCAATAAAAACACCAGGGATACTACCAACACCACCTACAATGATTAATGCCAAAACGTTGATAGAAATGATCAAGTTGAAGCTGTGCGGGAAGATAGAAGTCAGCTTTGAAGCAAAGATTGCGCCAGACAAACCAGAGAAGGCTGCGCCGGTCGCAAATGCCATTAATTTGGTATTGACCAGGTTCATGCCCATAGCTTCGGCGACATCTTCATCTTCGCGGAGAGCCATCCACTGGCGTCCAAGGCGGGAATCACGTAGGCGAGTTGCAATAAAGAGTGCCAAAAGCACACCGCCCAAGATAACATAATAGAGTTGTCCCGGCTGTACAAGCTCTGTCCCGAAGAAATTGGGCTTGGGAATTTGCAAAATACCTTGTGCACCACCGAAGATTTCCTTAAAAAGGTCAGAAACCGCGATCACACGGATGATCTCACCAAATCCGAGCGTAACAATTGCCAAATAATCGCCACGCATGCCCAAAACAGGGATGCCGAGTATAATGCCGAAGAGCGTTGCGACGATAACGGAGATGGGCAGCGCTGTCCAGAAATTGAAACCTGCATCCAATCCCAGTGCACCTTGGGATGTGAGTACACCCATGACGTAGGCGCCGATGGCAAAGAAAGCTACGTATCCCAGATCGAGCAAGCCTGCAAAACCGACCACGATATTCAAGCCCAAGCCCATCAGAATATATAAGCCGACATTGTTGGCAACTTCTGAAAGGTAGGAACCTAAGATCAGCGGGAGGAAAAGGATAACGACCATCACCACAAGGGATTTCCCCGCCGACATTGTTTTCTTTTGCACAGGATTGAAAGCGGCAACTTTTTCTTTGACGCTACCGCCTATTGCATCCCAAAGGATTGTGATCAACAGAGCAACAAGAAATACGCCGACTGCAAAAGCAGGATTGAGTGTTTTACCGGCAAAAATTGTCTTTATCAAATCCCTGCTAAGGAGACTACGTAAACGCCCCAGAAGGATTTCTGAGAAGGTTGCTACGCCTATCATCCAAGCCAGAGCGATGACAAGGGGATGTCGAACTCTTGCTGGCAAAATGTTGAGCAACGCAGCAAATACACCAGTAGCCCCAAAAAGGAGCAAGAGGTAAATACTTCCTGTTGTCGCGTCTTTTCCAAAAGTGAGCAACTCTATAAGCGCCGGAGAAACGTTTGACAAAAATTGGCGGATATCCACAGCCACAGCAATATAAGCCAGAAGGATCAGGGGGACAGAGGCAATAGCACCAATAGCAAAACCAACACCAAGGGTTTTTGCATTGTTTTCATGCGTCATATTTTCCACAGTCACATAAGCTATTGCCAAAGGAGCAGCAATAAGGAAAACATGCCCTAAAGAGAACCAGCCTTTGACCAGTTCTCTTTCTCCCAGCAAGGCAATAAAACCGATGATGCTCATGCTAAGCGCAATAACACCTGCTACCAAAGCTTTTTGAATGATCTCTTTTGTTGTAATAGATTTTTTCATAGCAAATCTCCTATGCCTTTTCTTCAGCTAAGGCTTCGCCCAAGATACCCTGTGGGCGGAAGATGAGCACGAGAACCAACATGGTAAATGCGATCACATCTTTCAACTGGTGAGGGGAAGGGACACCCAAGCCTTCAAGGAATAGTCCAGGTCCAACCGATTCGAAAATGCCGAGGAAGAGACCGCCCAAGGCTGCACCAGGGATACTGCCAATGCCCCCAAGTACGGCAGCTGTAAAAGCTTTAATGCCAGGGAAGAAGCCCATAAAGAAGTGGATCTGCCTAAAGACAAGTGCATATAGTACACCGGCGATACCAGCCATTGATGCACCTAGTGTAAATGTGAGTGTGATCGCTCGATCAACATCAATACCCATCAATCTGGCAACGTCTTTGTTCTCAGCTGCGGCTCGAATAGATTTCCCTGTTTTGGTTTTTACAACAAAGAAATATAAGCCTGCGAGCATAAGGATGGTCACAATAATGACGATCACTTGTGATTTCAAGATCTCAATGCCTGCGATATTTACTTTCCCGACGATCACTTCTATTTGAGGGAAAGCTTTTACTTCAGAGCCATATAGTCCCTGGAAAAAGTATTGCCAAAAGAATGATGCGCCAATGGCTGTGATCAGAGGAACCAAACGTGGTGCACCACGAAGAGGGCGGTAGGCAATGCGCTCTGTCAGGTTTGCGATCCCGACAGACACAAGCATTGTTACCACCGCGATAACTGTTATGCCAATCACGGGGTGTCGGTCCAAATATCCAGATGCGCTCATCGGCTGAGCAATAAAAATTGTTGCCGTCATAATACCTGACATGAAAAATTCGCCATGAGCGAAGTTAATCATAAAAAGTACACCATAAACCAGCGTGTACCCGATTGCGATCAGCGCGTAAAGACTTCCTTGAGCAATACCAGCAACAATGGTATCTGTCCAAGCTCTAGCTGAATAAGGATTATCCATCAGCGTAGCTATTGTTCCCCATAACATGGAAACGATAATAGCTGTACGGAAAATCCACAACACAAGACCTAAAAAGTCAATTTGTTTAATCCGTTCTTGCATAAGAGTTGACCTCTACTTTCTCTATTTTGCACAATCGGGATGGGATCGCATTGCGGCGACCCCATCCCGATTTAGGTATTACCTAAAGTTAATCTAGTTGAGAACTAGGGCCAGATAGGTTCGTATTCGCCAGCGGTAAGCTGAGAAACGGTAATCTGGGGATCTGCGCAGTCACCATACTCGTTACAAGTTAAAGTACCGGTGATGCCGTCAAAACCAGAGGTGGCATCGAGGCAGTCGCGCATGGCCTGGCGGCCAACGTGGAGATCTTCACCATCAACAACACCGACTTCTTCAACACAGCCTAGGATCATGTTGGCTGCATCAAATGCGTGAGAGTGGAAGACGGAGGTAGGATCGATACCATAAACTTCAGTGTGTTTCTCAAGGAAAGTGGTGTAAAGTTCGTTTTCGAAGCCAAGATCGGGACCGGAGAAGTACATACCTTCGCCAGCTTCGCCAACTGCTTCAACAGCAGCGGGGGAGATCATACCATCAGCAGCGGACAAAATGGTCTCTTCAAGACCGGCAACTTCTTTTGCCTGCTTCGTCAAGAAACCACCTTCTGCGGTGAAGACGGGGTAGTAGATCAATTCAGGAGGACCAGCAGCTGCAACAGCGGTCAAAACGGGGCGCATATCAGTGTCGCCTTTGTTGACAGCGGTGAACTCAACAATGGTGCCACCAAGGGCTTCAAAGTTGTCAGCAAATACACGAGCAAGACCTTCAGTGTAGGGGTCGCCATCGTGAATAGCAGCAGCGGAGGTTACACCCAAAACATCAATAGCGAATTCAGCCATTGCTTTACCCTGAACTTTGTCATTGTGGGCGGTGCGGTAGTAGCCGGGGTTCCAAGCGGAATCAGCATCAGTCAAAGCGGGGGAAGTGTTGGAAGGGGAAACCATCACATAGCCAGCATCAGACATAATCTTGGACATGGGGACACCAGCGCCGGAGCAGCTTGTGCCGATGATACCGATGATCGTAGGATCGGAAACGATCTTCTGACCAGCAGCCTGACCGCCTTCTGCAGAACAGCCATCATCTTCAGCCTGAAGTTCAACAGCGTGACCAAGAACATCACCTTTGAATTCCATAGCAAGCTCAACACCACGTTGTGAGTCCATACCGAGATCGGTGTTAGGACCGGAAACAACCAAAGCGGAAGCAATGCGGATGGGTTCGTCAGCGTAATAGGTTACACAGCCGATTTCATCGGTGCATTCAAACATTGCGGGAGCTTCTTCAGCAGGTGCTTCTTCAGCGGGAGCTTCTTCAGCAGGTGCTTCTTCCATGGGGGCTTCTTCTGCGGGGGCAGCGCCGCCGCCACAGGCAGCCAATACCATGCTGGCAACCAAAAGCATGGCAAAAATAGCAAGTAAACGTTTAGACATTATATATCTCCTCTTTCAAGTGATTTATCGTAATTTCCCGAAGTTCGGGGTTATTTAGCTTGGCAGACAACGCCAGAAAAAATGTCGCCACCACCTCCTTTTTAAAATTTGTCTCAAAAGGTAAAAACACATAAATATCTCTGAAGATACGCAGAGACAAAAATATTTGTTCAGTCAATAATCGTACAAGCAGACCCGCTTAGGGTCAAGAGCGGTGGGTAATTTTTACAGATTTTTTACTTCTTTGGAGGCGAGTACAAAACCTGATCTCGGATGCGTAAATCGGTGTTGCGGATCTTCATTGCCAGATCAGCAGAAAGGTTATACATCAGGCGATATCCCAATTGCGGATAAGTCTCACATAAAGTCAATAAACGGTCACGCGGAATAACCACCAAGCGTGTTTCTTTTAGCCCCGCACTGGCTGAAGCAGAGCGTAAGCCCTCATCAACCAAAGAAACTTCTCCAAAAGATTGACCACGCCGTAAAATCGCTACTACAGTCCCCTTTTTCCCTGCAGATGAGTTAATAAGAATATTCACCTCGCCACTCGCGATCACATAGAGCTCTTTGCTGCCACTATTTTCTTCAAAGATCATCTCGCCTTTAGAAAAACTAACATCGTGGCATAAATTTGCTACCAGCTCTAATTGCGTTGGTGTGAATTGATAAAAAATATCGCTTTGCTTCAATGCACTGATAAATGAACTCAT
>JABGQT010000135.1 GCA_018648685.1 Anaerolineae bacterium | reverse complement strand
GTTCATTGTCGGTCGGAACTTATACCCGTATATTTGATTTATACCGCGCTAGGCAGTTTTTTCTTTCTTTGTAGACGCTTTCTCTCACTCTTCATTGTCAGAAACTAAAGCCAATTTCTCTTCTCCCAACGCCCGATCAAAGCACCGCGCCGCTCATAGAGTTTAGCAAAGGTCTGGATTTGTCTTTTGAAGCGAAAGCCTTCTCCTTTAAATTCTGCCAATTCATGCAGTTTTTCCAGCACTTCTGTCGCTTCATCGTAGACTTTCATTTTAGCCCCGCCAGTCAGTATTCTTTCCACATCCAGCCAAAGTTGATCTTCTTCTTTCTCCAGTTTTCTCATTCGAGCAATATGATTTTTACGCGCTTTTTCTGCCAAGCGTTTACTTTCAATTTCTTCAAGTTCCTCGGCTCTTATGAGTAACTCACCAATAGTGCGTGGATTAGATTGCACTTCTTCACTTGGCTTATCAAAAGAACGCAACTTTTTTCGTAAAGCCGCTACTGCTCCCGGCTCTGCGTTGGCAATTTTTAGCAGGAATTCATTGGCTTCTTGGCGGGAAAGCTGGTTTATCGCCGAAGAAAAAGCCGTTTTTCTTAACGGGACCAAGTTGGAACTACGTTCGGCAGCGGCGGAGACGAGGAAAGGGTCAACTTCAAAAGCATCCACAAAAGTCCGCAAGGGCAGCGTGAGTTCATTTAATCCAGCAGGGACAGGTGGCTCGGGGTCTTTGTAGAAGTTGTCGAGGTCATCTTCATCTTCTTCGTACCAATGAGACTGCTCTGACATGGCATTAAGCCAGGCGATATAGAGCACACGATGGTCGCCTTGAATGATGTCATCGCGTAAGCAGGAAAGAGTTGAAAGGTGGCTTTGCTCGCTGTAATCGCCGCCATAGCCGTCTTCATCACGTTTCTCGAATTTCAAAACTAGCTTATTTTCAATTTTTCTGATGTTGAGATGATCTTCATCAAAATAGACTTCGAGTGCGTTAGCATCTATCAGCCCTGGGGGAAAGCTGAACGCCAGATCGTAGCTGCCCCAGTTGGCAAAATAGAGATAGGCATCAAAGTGTTTTGCCAAAACTTTCATCGGGTCGTACCCAAAGCTACTCCAGTTATAGGAAACACTCGCCTGCATAGAACTAACGTCAATATGGCTTGATAACGCGCCTACAGCATTTTGTTCATCAAGCGTCAGGGGACCTTCGAGCCTTTGCCATTCGTAGTATTGATACTCGCTCATGGGGAAAATCCTTTCGTGATAAACTTGAAAAAAGAGAGAAAATATGAAAAAATCAAAGGTGAAATTCGGCAAATTGCCATCGAAGTACAAGTTTATCTTAAATCCCTATCGAGATGTAAGATTTTCTTCTTGTCCTGGGTGTTCAGGCAAAACATTGATACGCAAAGTCCCTTTATTCATTCATATTTCCCCCAAGCATCCAACCACAATCAATAAACGTTGCCGCTACTGCCCAAAATGCGACCTTTTGATTGTTCATCAAGATGAATTGGAAAATATGTTGGTTTTATCTCACAGGGAAAATAATCCTGAGATCGTTGGAAACGAATATCTGGTTCTCGGCACACTTGAGCCTTCAGCTTGGCGCAAACGGAATAAAGCACCTCTAAATATGGGGAATGCTCAGGAAAAAGTGCATGATTTCAAAGAATATCTAGATATCAAGCCAGCCTACCGATAGAAAACATGAATATCATCCATGCCCACTATCAACCGCCGCAAAAATCTGATGATCCCAGCGGCATCTTCTTTTGGGCAGAAACGCCCGATGCCCCCCAGCCTGCGCTAAGGCGTGGACGTGCGGCGAAAATCCCCAAGCCAAAGCCTCATCCTTATGCAGTTGCGCCAAATATCAAGGGACAAAAGCGCACCATTACCCTCCAACTCCCCGAAGCCAAGGGCATCCCCGTCCCTTCTCCCCAACTCATTCATAATTGGACACTCCCCACAACAGAAAAAACACTCTATCCTTTTAAGGTGGATGCAATCTGGGTGCCAGCCTTAGACGCGATTGCCCTTCTTTTAGCATTATCTGCACCCCAACCGATTCTCGGCGGAACGCGCGTGGAGGTTGGGCTTGTTACCGTTTTCTGGAGCAGAGTTGCGTCTCTGGCATTGGAAACTCTCGCCGCGCAAAAACTCATCCCTATCATCGAAGGCAAAGATGCTCGTTGGCTGCCCGTTTTAGATAGCCCGCGCGATGCTCAACGATTATCTCAATTAGAAAAAGCAATGCCGCCCTTATGCAGAGCGGAATTCCCCGAAATCTCTTCGAGAAATTTGCTGACCAGCTTTTTGAATACCTTCTGTGATTCTCTAGCACGCACTTGGGGGAAAGATGCCGCGCCAAAACCTGAAAGCGAACCTGCTTTTCACTGGCTTGCTGCATTATTCGATAAAAACCCCGCCATCATACTTTCGCCAAAACAGATTCGTTTGCTGAAACCCAGTCACCGCGCGTGGATGCGAAATCTGCACGTTGCGGGGGATGCGACTTCACGCATCGCATTTCGTTTAGAAGCACCCGCGTCAGAAAAAGGTGCGTGGAATTTGCATTATCTGATTCAGGCAAAAGATGATCCCAGCTTGCTGATTCCCGCCAATGAAGTTTGGAAAAAATCAAAAGGTGCGCTCACTCGTTTGGGACATCGTTTTGAGCAACCGCAAGAGAAATTACTCACAGGGCTGGGCTATGCGGCACGACTTTTCCCACCAATTACGAAAAGTTTAAAAAGCAAAGTCCCCACAGAATTGAGCATAGATACGCAAAATGCCTACTCATTTTTGCGTGAAACAGCCCCTATTTTAGAAGGTGCGGGATTTGGCATTCTCGTCCCGCCGTGGTGGAATAGGCAAGGAGCGCGTTTGGGCGTAAAAGCCAAGTTGAAAACAAGTAAAGATAAAGTTGCACCGGGAAATATGACTTTGCTCAATCTCATCAGCTATCAATGGCAACTTTCGTTAGGTGACACAGAATTGACAGAAGAAGAATTTAAAGCTCTCGCAAACTTAAAATCTCCGCTGGTGCAGATACGCGGGGAATGGGTCACATTAAATGCAGAAGAAATTGAAGCGGCGATAGCCTTTTGGAAAAAACAGCAATTTGAAGGCGAAATGACTCTGCTCGAAGCAATGCGATTGGGTTTGGGCGGCGAAGAATCTGCGGGTGGATTAAAAATCAGCCAAGTAGAAACAGATGGCTGGCTAAAAGAATTAATGGAGAGTTTTGAAAAATCTGAAAAGCTGGAAGAATTAGCCCAGCCAGCAGGTTTGGATGGGACATTACGCCCCTATCAACAATATGGCTATTCATGGCTGGCATTTTTGCGTAAATGGGGGATGGGCGCATGTCTGGCAGATGATATGGGGCTTGGTAAAACAATCCAGACTATTGCGCTTTTACAGCGAGAAAAAGAGTTGAACGGCAAGCTCTCTGCACCCGCTTTGTTGATTGCACCGACTTCGGTCGTCACGAATTGGGAGCGGGAAATTGGCAGATTCGCGCCTAATTTACAGACTTATGTCCATCGAGGGGCAAGCAGGCTCAAATCAGGGGCGTTTCGGGAGGCTATCCAAGATAAAGATGTGGTGCTGACCAGTTATCCGCTGGCGCGTATAGACGCTAAATCCATCCAAAAAATTCAATGGTTGGCAGTGATTTTGGATGAGGCGCAAAACATCAAAAATCCCGGCGCAAAACAGACACAGGAGATCAAAAAGATCGAGGCGGGCTTTAGGATTGCGCTGACAGGAACACCAGTCGAAAATAGGCTTTCAGAATTATGGTCGATTATGCAATTTTTAAATCCCGACTATTTGGGGAGCAGAAAGGCGTTTCGAGAGAAATTTTCTCTGCCGATTGAACGTTATCAAAATAAAGAAGCGGTAGAGCAATTGCGGCAACTGACCACGCCATTTATTTTGCGGCGTGTGAAAACCGACCCGACCGTGATTGACGATTTGCCTGAAAAAGTGGAGACGAAGGTCTATTGCTCGCTGACCGAAGAACAGGCGACTTTATATGAAGCGGTGGTGCAGGATGCGATGAAAGACATTGCGAAAGATGAGGGGATGAAGCGGAAGGGGCTGGTACTGAGTATGTTGATGCAATTGAAGCAGATTTGCAATCACCCCGTGCAGTATTTGCATCAGACGGGCAAAAAGGCGGGGAACGTTTCGCTGGATAATCGGAGTGGAAAACTAGAACGATTAGGCGAGTTGCTCGAAGAAATTTTGGCGCGGGGGGATAGAGCTTTGATTTTCACACAATTTACCGAAATGGGCGGGATTTTGGAAGAGTATTTACCGAAACATTTTGGCGTAGCGACCCAGTTTTTGCATGGCGGCACGCCCGCAAAAAAACGCGATGAAATGGTGCGCCGTTTTCAGGAAGATGATTCTGCACCGCCGATTTTCATTCTCTCACTCAAAGCGGGTGGAACTGGCTTAAATTTAACTCGCGCAAATCATGTTTTCCATTTTGACCGCTGGTGGAATCCAGCGGTGGAAAATCAGGCAACAGATCGCGTTTTTCGGATTGGGCAGAAGCAAAATGTGCAGGTGCATAAATTTGTAACGACGGGGACGCTCGAAGAGATGATCGACGATATGATCGAATCGAAGAAAGCCCTGGCAGATGCAGTGGTCGGCTCAGGCGAAAAGTGGATGACTGAAATGAGTACGGATGAGTTGCGAAAAGCAGTTAGTTTAAGGACTTTTTGAACACGGATTTTACGGATTGTACGGAGCAGGATTTTAAAGTTACGGAGAAAAACAAAAAGGGTTTTCTCCGTATTTTCCGCACACTCCGTGTTCAAAAAAAATGTGAGGTTCTATGTCTTATCGTTATTATTACACACCAACAAAACCCAAAGAAGTAGAAGATGGCATCAAAGCGCGTAGTAAGCGCGGTGCTTTTGCATCCAGTTGGTGGGCGAAACAATGGATTTCAGCTTTAGAGCGTTTGGTTGATAAAGGCAGGTTAAGCCGCGGTCGTAGCTATGCGCGCAAGGGGCAGGTTATCTCTGTTGATGAAAAAAAAGATGGGGTTCTGGCAAAAGTGCAAGGCTCTCGCAGAACGCCCTATAAGGTGACAATTAATATCACTTCTCTGACAGATGCTCAATGGGAAGAGGTAATTGACACGCTCGCCGAACAAGCCATTTTCACCGCGCAACTTTTGGCTGGCGAGATGCCCCAAGATATTGAAGAAGCCTTTGAAGAAGCTGGTGCAAGTCTCTTCCCAAAAAAGCGCGGCGATCTCGAAACCGATTGCTCCTGCCCCGATTGGGCAAATCCCTGCAAGCATATCGCCGCAGCGCACTATATTTTAGGTGAGCGTTTTGACGAAGACCCTTTTCTCATCTTCCGTTTGCGGGGTCGCACGCAAGATCAGGTCATGTCCGCTCTTCGGGAACGTAGGTCGGGGGAAGATGATTTTATCGAAGAGAAAGAAGCGGATGAGGAAATTATCCCATTGGATGAAAGCGTCTCGACCTTTTTTCAACTTGCTGCGCCGCTGGGCGGATTTTCTGTGCGTATACAGAATCCTGCCATCAAAACGCCCCTGCTCAAACGGCTGGGGGAGGCAAACTTTGTCCCGAAGCCGGGGATTGAAGCATTACTGCAAAGTGCTTATTCCAGAATTAGTGAGAAGGCAGTGGAGCTGGCGTATGGGGAGGAAAGTTAAAAATGAGCATTTACTTTACCTCAGATACACATTTTGGACATGCCAATATCATCAAATACTGCGATCGTCCCTATACTTCTCGCTCGGAAATGGATGAGGGTTTAATAGCAAATTGGAATCAAGTTGTAA
>JABGQT010000129.1 GCA_018648685.1 Anaerolineae bacterium | reverse complement strand
AGGGTGATATTACGCCAGGTAGCTTTCAAAAGCCGGGGCGGGCACAGGCTGGTACACAGGGCCATAAACGGGTACAGCGTTCCCGACCAGAGAGCTATCAAAGTGAAGTAGAGGTCTCCTTTCGAGTTGCCGAGGAAGAGCTACCGTTAGAAATTCGGGGGCGGATTGATGGCCTGGATGCAACCCAAACACCGGTACTGATCGAAGAAATCAAAACAACTACGATGGCATTCGACTTGGTGCATGAAGATCACAATCCGCTGCATTGGGCACAGGCGCAGTGCTATGCCTATATCTATGCCCAGCAGGAAAACTTACCCAAAATCCGCATTCACCTGACCTATTACCAATTGGACAGCCAGACTGAAAAGACCTTTGAGCGGGATTTCACGCTGGGCGAGCTGGAGGTTTTCTTCAATGACTTGATAACACCCTATCTGGCGTGGTATCGGAAAGTTCGTGAACGGCACTTGCAGCGTGATCAAAGCATTCAGGAACTTGATTTTCCTTATGGGGATTACCGACCGGGACAGCGGGATATGGCAGTGGCGGTCTACAAGGCAATCCGAGATGATGATCGCCTATATGCCCAAGCACCTACAGGTGTGGGGAAAACGATCGCAACGCTCTTTCCGGCCATTAAGGCGCTGGGCTTGGGATTGGCTGAGAGAATCTTTTATCTGACAGCGAAAACGCCAGGACGCTTGATAGCTGAAGAGACGCTGAATGATATGCGCCAGGCTGGTTTGCAATTCAAAAGCGTCACCCTAACTGCCAAAGAAAAAATATGCTTTCAACCTGTGGTCAATTGCGATCCAGAAGAATGTATCTTTGCGCGCAATTATTTTGGCAAGATAAAAGCTGCGCTGCAAGAGATCGACCAACAGGATGCTTTTACTCGTCCCGTGATCGAGCGGATTGCCAGAGCCTATGAGATCTGTCCTTTTGAGTTTTCGCTGGACCTGGCATTGTGGATGGACTGTATCATCTGCGACTATAACTATGCCTTTGATCCGCGTGTGTACCTGCGCCGCTTTTTTGACTTCAACACATATCCAAATATCTTCCTGATCGACGAAGCCCACAACTTGCCGGATCGGGCTCGATCAATGTATTCTGCCGAACTCGACAAGCAGACAGTCTTGGCACTGCGCCGAGCACTAAAAGAACATTTGCCGGGACTAGCCAAAGACCTGAACAGGATCAACAAAATCTTGCTCGAAAAACGCAAAGCCTGTCAGGCTGAAGAGCTGGATGCGTTGGTTGAGCATGAACTCCCGGAAGATCTGCTCAAGGCCCTTGGAAAATTTGTGCAAAATGCAGAAGATTGGCTCGCCCTGAACCAGCCTGCAGAATTCCGGCAGGAATTGCTGGATTTTTATTTTGCCTGCAATAATTACCTGCGCACAGCCGAGTATTTCGACACTTTCTATGTCTCATACTTTGAATGTCGGGGACGGCCTGATCTCAAAGCCAAGCTCTTTTGTTTGGATCCCGCTCCTATGCTGGCGGAGCCGTTGAAACGTAGTCAATCAACCATCTTTTTTTCGGCAACATTGCTACCCCTGGATTATTTCAAGATACTTCTGACCGGAGCAACAGATCATCCCTCGCGGGCTTTCCGCTCTCCATTCCCCATAGAGAATACTCAGCTGATGATTCATAATCGGATATCTACGAAATACAAAGAACGGGCCGATTCCTATGCGTCAATTGCATCGGCTATCGAAGGCATCTGCAACGCGCAATCGGGCAATTACCTCGTCTTCTTCCCATCCTATGCTTATATGGCCGCAGTGCTTGAATTGGTTAAGGAGCGACTACCAGAAGAGCAATTGTTGGTCCAGAGCCGAGGTATGACGGAAACAGAGCGCGAAGACTTCCTGAATCAGTTTTCAACGGATAATTCAGAAACGATGATCGGCTTTGCTGTCATGGGCGGGATATTTGGCGAAGGGATCGACCTTGTGGGAGAGCGCCTGATCGGGGCGATCGTGGTGGGCGTTGGGTTGCCGCAAATGGGCTTGGAAAGAGACCTGATAAGAGATTATTTCAACAAAGAGAACGGCAATGGTTTTGCCTATGCTTACCAATATCCGGGCTTCAATCGTGTCTTGCAGGCAACGGGCAGAGTCATCCGCACAGAGACAGATCGAGGGATCATTGTCTTGATCGATGAACGTTTTTCTCATACACGATATCGCCGCTTGTTCCCCACACATTGGCGGGGATTTCAAGTCATCCAGAGTGACGATGAGATAAAAGATCACCTGGAGCGCTTCTGGTTGTAGTCTTAGGCATCCTCCCAAGGCACACCTCGACCGTTTCGCTTCAGAGTCCGTGGGACAAAACAGGGTGATAACTAAGAGACACATTTCCCATTAGAAAACCACATAAAGGAGCAGGTTTTTGAATACTAAAATAAATTATGCTACACTTGTTTTTATCAACACCCTAATTGGGGGTTTATACGATCCATATATAATCCGTTACGAAGTGCCCGAAAGGGTATGCAATCCGCTTATACACTAGTTGGCGTCTTGAAATCACATTATGGAGTAGTATTTATGCCAGAAGAACAAAACAAACATCCATTAGAAGAATATTCTGAAAATGAACAAATCGCTTATTTGAGTATTTTGTCTGCCGTCTGTTATGTTGATAAAGAATTTGGAGATAAGGAAAAAAGTCAACTGGATGTCTTATTGGCCCAACTTAAGATTTCAGATGTAGGGAAAGCTAAAATCTATTCTTCAGTATTCAGCCTTCAACACGAAGATAAACTGGCGAATCTTGAGGCAATTCAAAATCTTGGTAATACGGAATTAAAATACACCCTAATCTCAGACTTGTGTCTTTTTTCTTTGGTTGATTCGAAGTTCACCGATGAAGAATATCAATACATACTTGATATAGGGGAAGTCTTGGATATTACCCAAGAACAAGTTGACGCCATAAAATCTATTCAGGAGAATCTTGATAATATCAAGGATATTCCCTCAAATCCTGAAAGATTTAAGCAGGTCATAAAAGATAGTGCATCAAGCCTTGCCGGGGTCGGTGTTCCTGTAGGAGCAATTGCCGCAAGTGGTTCTGTCTTTGGACTTAGTGCCGCCGGAATAACCTCTGGTTTGGCTACACTCGGTGCGCTAGTTGGGGGCGGAATGTTGGCAGGGACTGTTCTTGTGGTTCCTGCAATCGCACTTGGGACTACTTATGGTGTTAAGAAACTCTTTAATATTGTATGGAAAAACGATGAGAATTCAGATAGTGTAAAAAACCCTTAAGAAAGGAATCGAAAGCGAACATGGACAAAAAAATCGTAAAAAGTGAAATGCAGCCTGTATCGGCTAAACTTGTTATTGTACAAGGAGTTGTTCAAAATCTACCGGAAATTTGGGGGGCAATTAAGGAAATCTATGCCCTTAATAAAAAAGAGCAATTATTTGGTCGAGTTCTGCAATCTCAACTTGATGAATTGAACATCAATAAAGAGAATTTTAAAGTATTGATTGAAGGTTTGACGGAATTATCAAAATCAGAAAATACTGATAATGAGACAAAAGTTATGTACAGAGATATGATAAAGGCATTGTTTGAAATCTTCACAACCAATATGCGTAGTTCACGGGACATTTCCAACTATTTGAAAGAATTTTAAGAAATGTATGGGATAAATTTGTTGGAAGTTGCCAAAATATTGGGAGCCACTACTGCCAGTAATATCTTATTCAACAAGTACGGGGCAATTCGTTCGATTCATCAGGAAGTTGTAAAATATTCTGCTCAACAAAATATTGCTATGGTTAAGGTAATGATGCGAACCCTTGCACAACAAAATGAGCAGGCGTACAAAGATGTCGTTAAAATTCTTAGAGAGCATTTTACCGAAGAAGAATTACAAGATATTTTGCATCAATGAGCAAAAAAGGGTGCTAACAAGCGCATGCACCCGACTGCCCGCTCAGTTTTTCAAAGGCTCTGTGCT
Source organism: Anaerolineae bacterium (assembly GCA_018648685.1). Taxonomy (GTDB): domain Bacteria; phylum Chloroflexota; class Anaerolineae; order Anaerolineales; family Villigracilaceae; genus Desulfolinea. The sequence continues at coordinate 1,923 of JABGQT010000129.1, read as the reverse complement.
CACAGTCACACCTTTGATTTAGGTGAGTCTTGCTGGCCCAGTAGCGGGTAATGCGCGGCGTTTGGAAAAACAAAAAAGCCTCATCTTTAATTACTAGCACGGACAGGGTTTTCATTACACCTGTATTTCTAATTCAAAAGGGATTAGACGTTTTGAGTCCATCTTCCTAAAAACTGCTCTTTTTTGTCTAAATGAGAGTGTTTAGTTTTTCATCAAATACAAAGCTCGAAATTTCAACGGGGGCATCGATTCTTTTTAACATCAAGAAAAACACCTATTTAATGAAGTTGTTCCGTATATTTACAGCCCTGGTTATAGTAATTCGTGCATCCTAAGAATGGACCATACTTCCCTTTTCGTTCAACCAGTCGTCCTGTCCTGCATTGTGGGCATGGCCTTTCAATATGGCTGCAACGTGGGTTAAGGCAGATGAAATAGCCTCTCGATCTATCCTTTACCAAAAGCCCAAGCCCACATTTTTTGCAGGCATTAGCTTTATATTCACATAGTGGATAATTGGTACATCCGTAGAACAGGCCATATTGACTGGTGCGTTGAACAAGTTCGCCTGTCTTACACGCTGGGCAGTTAACGGTTCCAAAGCCTGTGCCACCTAAAAACTCTACCAGCCCATCATACTTCGTGAGTTCAGAAATGAATGAAGATGGGGACGCGCGATCCACCACCAGGTGAACCGCATGCCTCGCTCGGGTTAGTGTACGTCCTCAAAGGTTTCGGACAGTTTCTAATGGAGACTTTCCGCCTTTCTCTCGCCATATATTGTTGTCGCTTGTGATTACATCGCCAATATAAAATTTTGGTAGAGTATCGGCGTAGTATTTTTTCCTGAAAAGTATTATTTCGACTAATATTATGCGGCGACTTGGAACGAGAAACGCGAGGATATTGTCCATGGTATGGATATTGTGGGACTCCCGAACCAAGCCGTCAAAGAAAGCCGTGAGCGTGTTCAGGCCGCCATCAAAAATAGCGGTCTTCCTTATCCCCGCAAACGTATTATTGTCAATCTCGCCCCTGCAGCCGTCCGAAAAGAAGGTCCTGCTTACGATCTTCCCATCGCGCTTGGCGTTTTGCTCATGCAAATGCTCGTTCCGCCCGATAGCGTGGATGAGGCCATGGTCATCGGTGAACTTTCTCTGGATGGCACCGTCATTCAAAGGGGGTTTTGCCGATGGCTGCCGCAGCCAGAGAACAAGGATTTAAACGGATATTTGTTTCAGAAGTGGATGCAGCCGAAGCCGCCCTCATCCCCGATTTGGACGTGATACCGGTAAAATCACTTTCAGCGCTATACAAGCATTTAGTCGGTGAAAAAACAATTCAGCCTCACCAACCTCCCATTGTGGACACAATTCCCATCCCCAGCAATATCACCGACTTCTCTGAGATTAAGGGGCAAGAGCATGTCAAACGCGCCCTTGAAGTTGCCTCGGCAGGTGGTCATAATATGCTTTTGATGGGTCCGCCCGGCGCTGGAAAAACCCTTCTTGCGCGTGCTATGCCCAGCATTTTGCCTGAAATGAGCATCGAAGAAGCTCTCGATGTGACCAGAATCTACTCTGTTGCAGATCAACTCCCTGCCGATATTCCCCTCATGCAAATGCGACCCTTCCGCGCGCCGCACCATACCATCAGCCACGCGGGTTTGGTCGGAGGTGGAAATTGGCCCCGTCCGGGAGAGATTTCTCTCGCCCATCGCGGGGTGCTCTTCCTCGACGAATTCCCAGAATTTGGTTCACGCGTTCTCGAAGTTATGCGCCAACCCATGGAAGATAAACACGTCACGATCAGTCGCGCTCAAGGTTCTCTAACATTCCCCGCAAATTTCCAATTAATTGCTGCTATGAATCCCTGCCCCTGCGGCTATTTTCAAGATGGCCTCAAAGCCTGCACTTGCTCCCA
>JABGQT010000215.1 GCA_018648685.1 Anaerolineae bacterium | reverse complement strand
ACATATATTCATATGCCCATTATCTCACAGTTACACCGCGATATTCGGCACTCCCGCACTCCCGGCGGACCAACTTCGAAAAAAAGATGCTAATTGACAAGTCTTTTGCCCATCAAAGGGCAGATTCTCATCGTTTTGGTGCGACGCACTCCAGCCGAGTAAAAGTCTTACTTAAGAAAAAGAACCGATATTTTCGAAACATCAGCTCTTTTTTTATTTACTCTACGATCTCTATCTTGTCGGGTTTATTTGGCACGGAGCATAAAAACTCAAAAGGCTCGTCGCCAATCGTTTCATAGAAATGGGGTTGTCCAGCGGGGATAAAGAGAACATCATCTTTTTCCACCTCATAGATTTGGTCACCAAGCCCAACTCTGGCACGCCCACCTAAAACAAGCTGCTCGTGCTCAACAGTATTTGTATGTACCGGCATTGAGCCACCCGCCTGCATCACGATGCGGCGCATGGCAAAGTTAGGGGCTTCATCAGGTGCAATTAAAACTTGTATCGTTGTGTCCTTTCCTGCTTTAATCTCTGTTGCTTCTACATCTGAGAACTTTTTAATTGGCATATTCAGTCTCCTTTATCTCCAATGTTATTTTTCACAGTTCCTTTTTCCACTTCCCAAATAGTTGCTTGCTCGGTGAATTCTTCGTTAAATAGCGTTAAATCCGTTGTGGTGAGGAGAGTTTGCTCGCTTTTATCTAAATACTTCAACAAATCATGTCTGCGTTGGGGGTCAAGTTCTGCCATAACTTCATCGAGCAAGATCAGGGGCCACTCACCAGAGCGATTTTTCATCCAGTCCACTTCGGCAAGTTTTAGCGAGAGCAGGGCTGTTCGCATTTGCCCGCGCGAGCCGTAATCGCCCAAGTCTATGCCGTTGGCTAAGAAACGGAGTTCATCACGATGGGGTCCAATTGTTGTCACGCCGCGCGCGATCTCTTCTGCACGCAGGGATATTAGTCGTTCGGCAAAGCCTTCTTTAATGGAATCAAGTTCAAATCCAGCGCGATCTGGCGCCGTATCCATTTTTAGAGCATATTGATTTTCAGGGGTTGGGAGCGGATCATACGCGGGCTGATAATTTAGTCGCAATACCTCTGCCCCGTGTGTCAATTCGTGGTGAACGCGAGCGGCTAATATCTCCAGCTCCTGTAGGGCTTGGATCCGCCAAAAGATCAGCCGCGCGCCCCGACCTACGACCGTTTCATCCCAAAAAGCAAGTTGATCGGGGTCGCCGCCGCGCTCGCCAAGCTGTTTGAGAAGCGCATTGCGTTGCGTGATCGCCTGCGTATACTCGCTCAACGTGCGCGCATAAGCGGGGATAATTTGAGCGAGAGTCTGATTAAGATAACGGCGACGTTCACGAGGGCTGCCTTCGATGATCTGCGACATCTGCGGAACAAAGAGTACCGCGTTAAGATGTCCGATAGCCTCGCTTGTTTGTCGCTTGACACCGTTTAACAAAATCTCCTTGCGTAAACGTTTCCCGTTAACACCAACCGGCTCAAGGATCAGCCGCGCCTCAAGGCGATGGCTCGTTTCTTTGCTTTTAAAATCCACAATAATACGCCCAACGGTTAATTCCTTGCTACGTGCAGCAATAAAATTGACCAATTGCCTATCGGTATGCGTCTGGAAGGATGTAAACGCTGCCATAAAATAGATGGCTTCAAGGATGCTGGTTTTTCCCTGCGCATTGTCGCCGACGAGCAATACAGACTCTTTGGGGAGGTCTATATCTAGACGGCTAAAGTTGCGGAAATTAGTGAGGGAGAGATGGGTTAGGTGCATGGCAAGGGATGCAAAGGAAACAAAGGTTACAAGGGTTGCAAGATGAGACAAATCCCCTCTCCCTTTGGGAGAGGGCTTGGGTAAGGGCTAAACATTATCTACATAGTCTTCTGCTGGCTGCCAAATACTCTCAGCCAAGTCTGTGAAAAGGACACCTGTAAGGTGATCGACTTCATGCTGGAAAATGCGAGCTATCCAGCCATTAAGTTTATATTTGACATTTTGCCCATTCCGGGTTTGTCCTTTAACGACGATTGATGTGGAGCGTTCCACATCTCCAACTATACCGGGAATAGAGAGACACCCCTCTACACCCATCACTCTATCGCCATACATACGCGTAATTTCGGGGTTTACCACTGTATATAATTTTGCGGGAGCTTCCTCGTCTTCTTCGTCGCCGAATTCGATCACAACTATTTGCTCAAGAACGCCTATCTGAGGGGCAGCAAGCCCAACACCAGGCGCGTCTCGCATGGTTTCCACCATATCGTCAATTAGCGTACGGAGATTATCATCAAAAACTTTTACTTTGTGTGCCTTCTTTCTCAAGACTTCGTCTGGCACAGTGATTATTTCTCTAAGAGTCATATTTCTACCTTTAAGTTATTTTCAATAAGCGATTTTACCCGATTTTAGGAAGAAGGGCAGAGATGAGAAGGGGAGTTTAATGATATACTTTTGAAAATCCATTTCTAGCATCAAATAAAGAGGTCTGGCATGAAAGTAACCGTCCTTCAAGAAAACTTATCTCGCGGTTTGAGCATTGTTTCCCGTGCGGTTTCTCCCCGTAGCACTCTTCCTGTTTTAGCCAATATACTGATCGCCACTGACGAAGGACGTTTGCGTCTCTCTGCCACTAATCTTGAATTGGGCATCACTGCATGGATCCCGGCAAAAGTGGAAAATGAAGGTGCGACGACCATCCCCTCACGCACATTTTCTGATTTGGTGAATGCTTTGCCAGGCGATCAGGTTTTATTAAATCTTGATAGCGAAACACAAACCATGAATATCCGAAGTGGGGCATCCATCAACGATATTAGAGGTATTGATGCAGATGAGTTCCCACCGCTTGCTCCGCCAGAGATGGATGGGGTAATGCAGCTCAATGTTGTTGATTTCAAAGAAATGATCCACCAAGTGGCTTTTGCCGCTTCTACAGATGAAGCACGCCCTGTTTTGATGGGTGTATTACTCACAGCAGTGGGCGACCAAATCACTATGGCCTCTGCAGACGGTTTCCGCTTATCTGTCCGTAAGGCAACTTTATCTGCGCCTCTTGAAGAAGCAATTAACGCCATCATCCCTGCTCGCGCACTGACTGAATTAGCCCGTATCGCAGGCGATAGTGATGAGAGTATTTCAATGCTTGTTCCCAAAGGACGTGGACAAGTTATTTTCCGCGTAAAAGATGCAGAGTTGGTTTCCCAATTAATCGATGGGGCCTTCCCTGACTACGAACAAATTATCCCTCGCTCACATAAATCTCGCACGCTGGTTTCAACCGCGGCTCTACTAAAAGCATGCAAACAAGCTGAAATTTTTGCTCGCGAAGGGACAAATGTTGCCCGTCTGGATATCAAAGCACCTGCAAGTGATATGGAACCGAGCGAAGTAGAGATTTCTGCGCAATCTGAAGAAACTGGCTCAAATGAAACCATTGTTGAAGCAACTGTAGATGGAATTGGTTTGCTCATTGCCTTCAACGTAAAATTCCTGCGCGAAGTTTTGGAAATTATTAAAACACCAAATGTAGCCATCGAGACTTCTGCTCCAAATGCACCAGGCGTTATACGCCCGGTTGGAGATGATGACTTTACACATGTCATCATGCCTATGCACTTAGGGTAAGCTACCCCTTCAAGTTTTGTATTCAAAGTGTCAGGGCTTTTTCCCTGGCACTTTTTATATCTTTGAAAATTCCTTCTCGTATATTAGTGGAAGAAAACTATGACTTTAGCAGCTCCTTCTTCTGACCGCATCCTAAATATATATCTAACGCTTAATCAATATCCAGTGTTGAGTAGCCGCATCCGCGCACGAATGCGGAAGGAGCTTTTTAATCGCGGTATTATCGCTCGTGAGGCTTTTAACTCTGAAGCACGAAAAAAAGCCGTTCGCTCTCAAATGCGTGAAGGGATACAAGACCCATTTGGGGAAGAATCATTTGAAATTTGGGAATTACGTCTCTCTCGTGTTCGAGATTCTTTAACTGATTTTTATTTTGCCTACAATTTTCCTTACGAATTTCTTGAGGAAATCATTATCGCGATTCTTGCCGAGCGCGGGGGAGGAGCGCCAGATCTTGTAACCTTTAATCCTGAGCTTGCTCCACAAGAAATGATCTTCGACCAAGCAAAAGCCATCGAAAGTTTACCACCTGAAGAACGTAAACATCTCGAGGCACGCTTGCAAGATATCAAGGTCGTCCTGATCCGGACATTGATCAGCGATCAACTCGCCTATATCAAAATCGCTAAAAAATGGTTTCAAATATCTGATCTGAAAAAAATTCGAAACAGGAGAATAGGAGAAGGCAAAATTGGTGGGAAATCTGCCGGGCTACTCCTCGCTGCCCGCATCCTCGAAGAAGCTGCTCCAGATGCAATCACGGAACATATCCGTACACCCGATTCCTATTATCTTGGCTCAAATGTGATGTACGATGTGATGGAAAATAACGGGCTAATGCAATGGGCCGATCAAAAATACAAACCTGAAGAGCAAATAAGAGCCGAGCACCCTGAACTAGAAAAAGATTTCCGTGCAGCTAAGTTTCCAGAAGAAATTGTAGAGAAACTCGCCGCACTTATCGAAAAAGCGAAAAACAAACCCCTCATTGTTCGCTCATCCAGTTTGTTAGAAGATAATTTTGGTGCGTCCTTTGCAGGAAAATACGAAAGCTATTTTTGCCCCAATCAGGGAAGCGTAGAAGAAAATCTTGCGGCACTCACTGATGCCATCGCGCGTGTTTACGCTAGTGCACTCAGGGCAGAACCAATTATCTATCGCCAACAAACTGCTTTAATCGACTATGACGAACGTATTGCTATTTTGATCCAATTTGTTGAGGGAGAAAAATTTGGCGATTATTACCTCCCGCATGGAGCAGGCGTTGCCTTTAGTCGAAATTTGTACCGCTGGTCAGCCGACATCAAAAGAGAAGATGGTTTCTTACGTCTCGTTTGGGGGATGGGAACCCGCGCTGTTGACCAAACAGGCAACGATTACCCTCGTCTGGTCGCCCTCAGCCGTCCACTATTGCATCCCGCAGATAATATCAAAGCCCTTCAGCGATATTCGCAACAATTTGTTGATCTAATTGACCTTAAAGCCAATCAGCTCAAAACGGTACCTATCAGTGAAATTATTAGCTCACGCTATTCTCCATTGCGCTACATAGCCCAAAATGCAGGAGAAGGTTATCTCTCCACGATACACACTAATTTGATCGACACAGAAAAATTGGTCATCACCTTTGACGAGCTATTGCGTCGCACAAATTTTGCAGAAGAAATGAAGATCATCCTAAAACTTCTTGAGAAGCATTACAAAGCTCCTGTAGACACAGAATTTGCAATAAAAATTATCAACCCTCGAGCCTTGCAACCAAAAGTAGAGATCACGCTTCTTCAATGTCGCCCGCAAAGTCATATTCTCGAAGAAGACGAAATTCACCTCCCGGAAAATATAGAAGAAGAAAATATTCTTTTTTCAACAAAACGAATGGTCCCTCGCGGTAGTATCGAAAAAATCCGATATATTCTTTTTGTTCCGCCTGAGGGGTATTTCAACATAGAGTCGCAATCAGAGCGCAATAAACTTGAAAGGGCGATTGGACACCTTAACGCAGCATTGGAAGGGGAGAATTACATCGCTGTAGGACCCGGGCGCTGGGGAACCTCTTCCCCGGATTTAGGCGTGCACATCAGTTACGCAGACATCTATAACACCCGAGCTTTGATCGAGCTATCTGGAGAGGGAGTTGGGACAGCCCCAGAACCCTCTTTTGGCACTCATTTCTTCCAAGATCTGATGGAAGCACAGATATATCCCCTTGCAGTTTACCTGGATGATGAAGATGCCATTTTCAACAGAGCTTTCTTCTACGATACCCCCAACAGACTGGCAGAAAAAAT
>JABGQT010000214.1 GCA_018648685.1 Anaerolineae bacterium | reverse complement strand
CGTTCTTTTACACATGATCCATCCGTGAAATCCAGTCTGAAATTTTTGCGCAGAACGCCATGGGCACGGGCGAAGGTAGAGAAGCTTTATCTTGAAGCCTTCTCAAACAAAGAAGAATAAACTTAGACAATTATTAGCGTAAACAAAAAGTCTCTCAGAGAGAAAACCCTGAGAGACTTTTTTTATTTCTTTTTTCGTAAGAAAAACTATTCGGCTGCTGGCTCTTCGTCTCTTTCCAGATAACTCTCGATCATAAAGAGATTTTTCTCGCCGACACGTTGAACAACATCCAGCAAGGTTTCCATGCTCGAAACTTCTTCAACCTGCTCGGTAATGAACCACTGCAAGAAAGCTTGTGCAGCATAATCACGCTCTTCCATCGCCACATCCATCAGAGCATAGATCTGCGCGGTAACTTCATTTTCCCAGTCTAAAGACATCTTAAAACTGGCGGCAGTATCTGCGATCTCATAGACCGGTGCTTCAACAGCAGGAATTTTCACTTCTGCACCGATCTCGAGCAAATAATGCAAGAACTTCATCGCGTGTTCCTGCTCTTCTGCTGCCTGTGCGTAGAAAAACTCAGCAAACTTAGGCAAAGAACGGGCATCGAAATATGCCGCAATTTGTGTATATTGCATCGCGGCACCCATTTCGTTCCCAAATTGGGCGTTCATCATGTCGGCTAATTTTTTGCTAATTCTCATTTTCTTTTCCTTTTTTATGAATGGGGACTAAATAAATATCTGGGCTAATTTTAGCACTTGCCCGTTAAAATTTCATTGGAGATTCTCTAAGATCTCTTGCGCAGCCGCTCGTGGGTCAACTTGGTCGGTGAGCACCGAGATTGTCGCGGCATTGAAAATCTCGGCTAAAGCCTCTACGCGCTCATTCGAGGGGATAGGCTCTGCAACGAGGCTCAATTCCTGAAAAGCAATATCCGTCAGCGCGGTTGGGCGTGGGGCTAAATAACCCGTTTCAGTTGTCCACTCGGCAAGAAAATCGCTCTGGGAGAGGAATTCTGCCAATTCAACGGCAGCAGGCTGACGGTCGGGGTCGCTCCCGGCCAGCGTCCAAAGCCAGGCAGATGCAAGGGAGCAAGACTCATTGTCCATATTAGGGATAGGGCTAAGGATCGCATCCGCTGGCGTTTCATCCAAAAAATCTTTAGACCAATGGATTTCAAAGGTCTTTTCCTGTGCTACTTGAGAGAAAATATCGCTCTGATAAAAGCTAAGCAAATTGGTCAGAGATTCTTCTTCGAGTTCTGCCTCATCGTAAAGACAAAAGCTGAGCTGGGCGACATCTTCTGGCAGCAGGATTTGTGCTTCTTGTTCCTGCATATTTTCGATGGAGAAAAAGGGATATTCTTCGCTGGGCAAGTAGCGCAACCCAAGCAAGTTCGCGGCAAAAGGCAGCCCATAAGTCGAATTTTGAATATGGGAAAGAGGGCGCGCGTAGGGGAACCAATCTGGGTCATCGAGGAGCATTGTAAGCCCATCCAGAGGGTGTAAGATGCCTTCATTTACTGCGCTCTCAAGGTCGGGGCGCGATAAGGCAACCAGATCGGGCATGGCGGAAGGCGCAGCTTGATGCGTTGCAATAAGCGCATTGAGCAGGCTGGCTTCGCCTTCTATCGCTTTGATACGTATCTCGAGAATCAGGTCTGGACGGCGTTTTTGAAATTCTTCCAGCCTTGCTTTAAGGAGTGCGCTGGCTTCTGTTTCAGTATCAGGATCAAATTGTGGCGGAAGCCATATACGCAAAGTTTTAGGTGTATCATCCTCTTCGATTACTAGCGCTTCGCTCTCTGGTGTTGTTGTGATCTCTATCCCTTCACTTTCGGCTTCAGGGGTAGTGGGTGTCGCAGGAACTGCACCAGTATAAGGAAAGCTGGTACAAGCAGTGAGAAAGAAAAGGCTAAACAGAATAATAGCTTTTCGCTCCATTTGATGATTCCCTTGCAATATTTTATTCATTAGAGTTCTATTTTTTTCTCAAGCAAAGTAATTAATAATTTTACGGTGTTTTGGACATCATCATAATCGACCATCTCCGAGGGAGAGTGGACATAACGACAAGGAATAGATATACCACCGACCATTGCCCCCGCACCCGCGACTTGAATAGCGCGAGCATCGGTGCTGCCCAAAGTGGAAACTTCGCGCTGATAAGGGATATTTGCTTTTTCCGCAGCTTTGATCATCCAGGTAACAATGCGCGGATCAGCGATCATTAGCGGATCTTTAATTTTAATAGAAACCCCTTTGCCCAAGCTGACTTCTTTCTTTGCACTATCGGGGGTATCCCCCACAGGGCAAATATCAATCGCAATCCCAATTTCGGGCGCGATTCCAAAAGCAGATGTTATCGCGCCACGTACCTGAACTTCTTCCTGTGTGGTGAAGACGAAATAAACTTCGTGCGCTGTTGTCTTTAATTTTCGCATGGTTTCGATCAGCACAGCTACACTAACGCGATTATCCATCGATTTGGCAATTAGGCGTTTCCCAAGATCATGGAAAGGGCGCTCCAGTGCTGCAACATCACCTATTTTCACAGGGGAATCTTTAGGGCTGGTTGCGCCTGTATCAATAAACATCTTATCTAGGGGAGCGAGCTTAGTCTGCGTCTCTTTTTTCAGATATTCTGCGCCAACTACGCCATAGGCACCATTCAAAAAGCGAACACGTGCGCCAACCAAAGTATGCGGTAAAAATGTGCCCAAAGGGCTGAAACGTGCAAAGCCTTTTTCATCCACGTGATTGACGATCAGACCAATTTCATCCATGTGCGCAGCAATCATAATTTTCTTGCCGCCAGAACCTTTGCGAGCAATTAGGTTGCCCAAAGCGTCTACGCGAATTTCATCAGCGAAATCTTTGATCTCATCTGTAATCACTTCACGGATTGCGTTCTCGTAGCCAGAGGGGCTAAAAGTTTCTGTTAGTTTTTTGATCAAGGGTTTCATAGTCTTATCTCGCTTCTTTCAAAATATCTGGCGACAGATCACTTAACGCCGCATGTAGTAAATTCAAGGTATTTTCCCAATCTTTTATTCGACAGAGTCCCATTGCAGAGTGGGCATAACGCCCGGGCACAGAAACTGAGCCGGTCGGGATGCCTGCGCGCGAAATGTGAATACTCCCCGCATCTGTGCCGCCGCTACCGGGCTGCCGATATTGATAGGGGATTTTCTTCGCATCGCCTGTTTCGCTCAGCCAGCGGATAATACGTGGATCAGAAAGCGTGCGCCCATCAACGGTATAAATCGCGGGACCTGCACCCAATTTCGTGTTGTAGCGGATGTTTTCGCTGCCGTCGTGCACCGGAAAGTCAAGGGCGGGTGTCGAGTCGATGGCGAGCGCCAAGTCCGGGTCAAGAGCGTGCGCCGCTACTTTCGCGCCACGCAAGCCTAATTCCTCCTGCACGGTGAAGGCGGCAAGCAAATCTATATTCGCGGGCGCATTCTTTAATAATTCGATCAGGATGGCAACTCCGAGCCGATCATCCAATGCTTTTGCGCGGATAGAGTCTCCCATCCGTAAAAATTTCGTCGCAAAAGTCGCCCGATCACCAACCTTGACATTGGGCTTGCCCAGCCCCACATCAATTCTCAGCGATGCAATCGGAATCGTGCTATTGTATTGTCCCGGGCTAACAAGATGAATCGGGGCAGCCCCGATCACCCCGGGCACTTTCTCGCGCCCAACCCAAACTGGTTTGCCCGCCAACTGGCGCGGATCCATTCCACCAAGCGGAGCAAATTGAAAAAAACCATCGCTCTCTTTGTTAACCAACATAAAACCAATCTCGTCCATGTGAGCAGCGAGCATTATCTTTAGACGATTTCTGCCCTTGCCGCGCTTCGTGACGAGCAGATTGCCCATCGCATCGGTTTTGATCTCATCTGCAATATTTTCGACTTCAACACGCACGATCTTACGGATCGCACCTTCATCACCTGAAACGGCAGTAGCGTTGGTCAGTTTTTCGAGTAAGTTGAGTTGTGGCTTTCTAATTTTTAGCATATTTAATAATACTGGAGTCCAAAGTCTCCAGACTTTGATATTCGCCGTCCAATAACCGGAGTTATTGGACTCCAAAACACGAAAATTTAATCATCCCAAACAATCTTCTCTAAAAAGTCAGCATCCAGCATGGCAACAAATTCTGTTAGCAAACGCGCTGTGCGTTGAATATCTTTGGTCGCCACCACTTCGACAGGCGTGTGCATATAGCGAATGGGGATAGAGATCACAATGGTTGGGATTCCTTCTACCGAGATTTGCAGATCATCGCCATCAGTGCCAGACCTGCCAGGCAAAATTTCGATGCCAAAGGGAATCTCCAATTTCTCAGCAAGCTCTTTAAATTGCTGATGCAAAAAGGGATGATTTACTGCGCCTAATCCGATAGTGGGGCCGCTGCCCAGCTCAAAAGTTTCCCAGTTTGTTGCGCCAGGTCCTTTTGCAAAGGTTACATTTACAGCGATGGCTATGTCCGGGCGAATTTGGAAGGCAGAGGTGCTTGCACCCATATGTCCGATCTCTTCTTGAACGGTTGCGGCTGCCCAGACATCCCAAATATGATCGCGGGATTGTAATTCTTCAAGGCAAAGCGTTAATGCAGCAACGGATGCGCGGTTATCAAGAGAATGTCCGGCCAAAAGCCCACCACTCATTTCGGTTGGCTCAGTGGCAAAAGAAACTGTGTCGCCAATTTTTATTTTGCGAGCAACTTGTCGAGCAGAAAGACCGACATCTATCAGGAGATGCTTAAGTGCGACCGCGCCTTTTGCTTCACCTTCTGGTAAAAGATGGGCTGGCGGCTGGGCAATGATTCCCGACAGATCGCCACGCTCACTGTGCACAATCACAGCTTGACCCGGCAATACGCGGATATCGATCCCGCCGAGATTTGCAACATGCAAAAACTCGCCAGAGACTTTGCTTACGATCAAACCGATCGCATCCATATGCGTCGCGATCATCACGGAGTGACCTTTGCCGCTGCCACGTTTTAATCCGTGCAGAGAACCGAGGGCGCTTTGGTCAAGCTCATCTGTTAACGAAGCCCATTTTTCTTTAATAAGCTCCGCAACAGGAATCTCAAAACCAGAGAGTCCAGAAGATGAGAGCAGAGATTTCAAAAAATCAGTTTTCATAAGTGTTCTGTATTAGGGAAAAGAATTTCCCCTCTTCTATAAAGTAGAAGAGGGGAGCAATATCAATCAAAAATTGAAAATATCGACGTTCTTGTCGGCAAGGGGGTATTGCTCGGTGTAGGCGTTTCGGTAAAAGTCGTCGTTGGGGTAGGTGTAAATGTTTCTGTGGGGGTATTCGTGAAGGTCTGCGTAGGTGTAAACGTATGCGTCGGTGTGAATGTCTGTGTCGGCGTAGATGTAGGGGTTGAGGTAAAAGTCTGTGTAACGGGCAAGAAAGGAGTAGCAGATGGCGTAAAGGTTTGTGTTGGTGTTGGGCTTAATGTTGGCGTCGCCGTTACTACATCGGGCGTAGCGCTAGCAGTAGGAGATGCGGGTGTACCAACTGTCGGAGTCAGCGTAGTAGGCTGAGGCGAGGGCGTTATACTTGCTGTTGGAGTCGGAGTAGGAGGGTCGGGAGCAAATCCAAGCGCAATAAATCCTATGCAATAGCAAGGCAGCGTTGCTAAAACAATCGATATTAAAATACGGCGGCGGCGTGCGGTTAGATCTCTTTTATTCTCCATTTTTTCTCCCTCCTGATGATAACATAGGCGCATGAAAAGGTGAAATATGAAGAGTATCGTCAGAAACAAAAATTTGACTGATTTTGCGAGGAGAGCTTTACCCGACGAAGCAATCTCGCGAGGTATGCGACTGCTTCGTCGCAAGAAGATGCTCCTCGCAGAGTCAATTTAGGGAGTGTCTAAAACAGCGGTTATATGAAATCAATTAAGTGAGCAGGATAT
>JABGQT010000039.1 GCA_018648685.1 Anaerolineae bacterium | reverse complement strand
TGTGAACTATAACATGGATGCCATTTTTCCATTTTGCGCTGAGGCAGCACACAACCATCGCGTAACTGTCCAGTTTACAGTATTCTAGCAAAGCTGTTTTTGTTTTTTCTGCTTTATGATCGGGTAATTCGTCATTCACCAAATCCCACCATGCCATCATTGCCTGATCGCCCTTGCCAATATCCATGCCTTCATAACTTAGCTCCGGGACCATGACAGGAAGTACTTTTTTAATTGACCAGCTACCCAAGAAGTCAGGGTGGAGATAAAAGCCCTTTTTTATAAAATCGCCGAGATCATAAATTCGATTATTTAGCTCATTTAAGAAATCAGCATACTTCGGGTTGATTTGTGCCATCTCTTTGTTTCTGGTAATCTCAAAAGCTTTGTTCCAAACAAAAACGGTGCCGGTGTTTCCAATACTCTTTTTTAGTTCTGTGACCAACGACGTGGATGGATCATTTTTTGTAGTGGAGAGATGTTCTGAATGAACGGCCTCTCCATCGAAGGTGTCCATTTTGTGAAGGGAATACTGGAAAACCATCTGTTGTTGCGGGTGATACGTGTCAAAGAGCGGAATAGCAGAAAGAAAAGTCTCGTAGTCCAAGAAATACAGTGGGTATTCAAAATTATTAAATTCTTGTTTGATAGCTTCTTTATCAATATACGCTTCGTTCTTTTTTGTTATTTCTACTATCTTCCTTTGTTTGTCATTGAGTGGAAAGGTGTCAGGAAGATTTTTTATCTCTAATATTCCCTGCTCTAATAATTGAATTTTCTTCTTTTTGGTAATTCTGGGAATGCTATAAATCGAATGTTTTGGGAAGACGGGGTGGCATAAATCAAGGCAAGGACAATCCTTAGGTTTATAGCAATGCTGAATTCCTTCAGGTGAATCAGAAAGCGCTACCGCAATCGTTTTTTCTCTTTTCGCCGCAACCTCAGCGATATTACCTTTAACTTCCGCAGAAATATTATCAACAGCAAAGAGATTTTCAATATCTAAAAATGAATGACGAACATAATCTTTGTTTAGGTGAAGAATATAAACACAATCTATTTTGATATCTTTGGTTGCGATCAGATACTGAAAGGCAGCATCAGAAATAAATTCTTTTTTATTCCTGGTGCTGCTTTTGATTTCATAAAGGTCATAGGTGTTGCTCTTTGGCTTGAAGACTAATGCATCTGTTCTTGCTAAAAACTGCCTATCTGTAAACACTCTTTGAAACTCGATACTTTCCGCTTCAGCCGTATTGAGAATATATTGTTCAAGATATTTTTCGGCTAATTCTTCTGCCTCATATCCTTGCTCTGCGAGATGAGTCTCGAATTTTGTCGGGGTAGAGTTTATCTTTCCATGCTTGTATGCCCATAAATGCAATGGGGCGTCTAGAAAAAGTTGATAATCAGATTTTGTTATAGTGATAGATTTATCCATAGTCTTATCATATCTCAAATAAGCAACAATAGAGAAATTTGATTGATGGAGTGAAATTTATCAAATTAGTGAAAGTTCTTGTCTTTAAACCTATAAGTCGTTTGAAATCTGTATCTTTCCAAACTTTTAACCTTTGTCTCTTATGCCTGTATTATGGCACTCTTATACAAAAGGTCTATTACTTAATTACTTATGCGTAAGTGGATAATGATACTTTTGTGTTTCCTGAAAATATTGTAAAATACTAAATAGTTAGTTTGCACCTTTTTAATCTAATAACCACTTTCAAGGTACCTCCACCCCCGGATGGGAAGGTTTAATGGCGATACCGGTAACACTTCTTTTAGTGAAGTCCGGTGCTGTCGCGCAACTGTAGTCCAGTGAAAACTGGAAAGCCAGGTCGCCCGCCTTGATCGGTTTCCACAAACCTCGCGGAAAGGAGGTGGAACGTCTCGGATTATTTATCAAATCCCATTCGCCTCCCCTGCCCAAAAAGCAGGGGATTTTGATTCTTGTACCTTTAATAAAAACGTTATGGAGTTTCCAATATGAATAACAAAAGATTTACTTTATTTCTTCTTCTTATCCTTAGCCTGATGCTAGGTGCATGCACACCCGAAGTAACCCCGAGAGGAGAAGCTGTTGTCCCTGACCCTGAAGTTGTTGAAGAAGCCCCTGTGCCTGAACCAACAGAAGAACCCGCCCCAGAAATGATGGTCTTTACGGATGATCTAGGGAATACCATCGAACTTACTGAGTATCCAAAGGCTATTGTTTCCTTATCAGCATCAACCACAGAGGTGTTATTTGCCATTGGTGCGGGAGAGCAAGTTGTTGGGCGAGATGAGTATTCCTTATACCCTGAAAAAGTACTCGAAGTCACCAGTATTGGCGCAATGTGGGAAGACTTACCTGCAGAAGCTATCCTTGCCCTTGAGCCAGACCTGATCGTTGCCGCTGAAATTATTTCAGAAGATCAAGTTATAGCGCTTCGAGAGCTTGGTTTAAATGTATACTGGCAGGCAAATCCTATGACTTACGAGGAATTATGGGGGAATCTGCGTGACTTTGCTATGTTAACCGGGCATGAAGAGGAAACAGAAGCATTAATTGCTGACCTTGATGCACGCGTTAGAGTCGTGCAAGAGAAGATAACACCGCTATCCTATCACCCCTCTGTTTTTTATGAATTGGATGCAACCGATCCTGCCAACCCGTGGACGACCGGATCGGGCACCTTTATCGACTATATCATCACAACCGCAGGTGGCATGAACGCAGCAAGCGAATTAGAAGGTGACTACACCCAAATCAGCACAGAAGCGCTAATTGAGATAAATCCAGATATAATTTTGCTGGCAGATGCCCTTTATGGAGTGACTCCTGAAATTGTTGCGGAGCGCCCTGGGTGGGATGCCATTACCGCAGTTGCAAAGAATGCGCTGTATCCAATTGACCCAAATATGATGAGTGTTCCCGGGCCACGTCTTGTTGGTGCGCTGGAAGAAACAGCTAAAATTCTACACCCCGAAGTCTTTGAGTAAACTTATTGGATGGAGGCTCAATATTCATTTTTCTTGGATATTGAGCCTTATCTAAACCCTATGCTTCGTAAACGACCTTTCGCTCTTAACCTGAGCTTGCTACTGATATCCTTTCTCTTTAGTATTGCCCTGGGCGCGGTTTTTATCCCGCCGCAGACAATCTTGCGCATTCTTGCTGCCCAGCTTCCGGGATTTAATATTATGCCTGATTGGTCCAATTCATTTGCTGCGATCATTCTTGCCATCCGTTTACCACACACCATATTGGTAGCCTTAACGGGTGCTGCGCTTGCGAGCAGCGGAGCGGCTTATCAAGGCTTATTCCGAAATCCACTTGCAGACCCTTATCTGATCGGCGTTGCATCAGGGGCAGGATTAGGCGCTGTCTTTGCGATGTCCATTCACTGGCCAAATAATATGTTGGGATTTTATTTGGTCCCGATTGGTGCCTTTATAGGTGCGATCCTGACCGTAGTTTTGGTCTATAACCTGGCGCGTGTGAATGGACTTGTCCCCTTGACCACGCTTATTTTAGCTGGGGTGGCGGTGGGAGCGTTTGCTTCGGCTCTTACATCTTATCTTATGCTGCGTTCTGATCTTCAGCTTCACAGAGCTATCTCCTTCTTGCTTGGAGGTTCACCCATGACAGGCTGGAATCCTGTTAAGGCAGCTTTGCCTTATATGGTCATAGGAATGGGGTTGTTGAGTCTCTCTGGTCACATGCTAAATGTTTTGCAATTTGGCGAAGAAGAAGCTAAGCAAATGGGATTGTCGGTAAATTGGGCAAAGATATTTATCATTATTGTCGCCTCTTTAACGACAGCAGTTGCCGTTGCCTTTTCAGGCGTTATCGGATTTATCGGCTTGGTCGTTCCCCACATGATCCGCATTATATGGGGACCCGATTATCGACGCTTAATTCCCTTGTCAATTCTCGGTGGGGCGAGTGCTTTATTGATGGCAGATATGCTTGCACGTATTTTATTAGCCCCATCATCTCTCCCTGTTGGTATCGTAACAGCTTTAGCCGGAGCACCTTTCTTTTTATGGATCCTGCGCCGAGCAAAGCGCGAGGTTTTCTGGTAATGTTAAAAATAGAATCCCTCACTGTAGCCTACGGTTCAAAAACAGTCTTGCATAATATCTCGTTTGATGTGCAACCCGGAGAGATAGTAGCACTAATAGGTCCAAACGGCGCAGGAAAATCAACGCTGATTCGCGCCATCAGTGGAGTAATACCGATTAAGTCAGGAGATATTTTTTCTAATGGGGAAAACCTGGCTAATTTGACTACCCAAGAGCGTGCAAAGATACTATCTGTTGTTCCCCAAGCACGTCAACTGGGTGGTGCTTTTTCTGTTGAGCAAGCCGTGATGATGGGGCGTACACCCTATCTCAATTGGCTCGGAAAGGAAAGCGACGCAGACAAGGCTGCGGTTAAATTGGTTTTGCAACAAACATCTCTTGAGAAATTCGCAGAGCGACCTATCGCCCAACTTTCAGGTGGCGAGCAGCAGCGCGTTTTGCTAGCAAGAGCATTAGCTCAATCTACCCCAATACTATTGCTGGACGAACCCACAAACCATCTCGATTTACAGCACCAGACCAATTTATTATCTATTGTCAAAAGGTTGGCTAAAGAGAAAAATCTAACAGTGCTCGTAGCGATGCATGATCTTAACTTAGTTTCATTTTTTGCCGATAAAGTTGCTCTGCTCGCAGATGGAAATATGCAAAGTATAGGCACTCCCCAGGAAGTCATTCGTGCAGAGCATATCAGTGCCGTTTATCAAACACCCGTCGAGATAATAAATCATCCCCTTACAGGTGCGCCGATCATTTTTCCGCAAGGCGTTTTGGGGAAGGGAGAAGGGTAAATATGGATTCTGTTTTTATCAAATCTTTGATTGTTGGTGCTTTGGTGATGCTTGCCTTATATCTGAGCTTATCGAAAGTGTTTGATATAAATAATTATTCTGTCAGGAAAGCGCTGGGATTATTTGCAGGGGCAGCAGGTTTGTTAACTACATTTTGGTTCCTTGAAAACCCTGCTCTTTTGGAAAAATATGTTGCTGAAATTGTGATCGGTGGCATAGGCATTGTGCTTGCGTTGCTTTCTCTGGCAAAAAAACAATAGGCTGACAAAACTTCTCTTGGCTAGATAAGGATATAGATAATGATAAAAAAGAAAAAAGGCTTGGTCATCGTCAACACAGGTAATGGGAAAGGAAAGTCCACAGCTGCGTTCGGGACTATCCTACGCGCTTGGGGACGTGGGATGCGGGTTTGCGCAATCCAGTTCATCAAATCCGAAAAAGGAAAATGGGGAGAAGTAAAAGCTGCCCAAAAGCTGGGCATCGAGTGGATCTCTACAGGAGACGGCTTTACTTGGAAATCCAAAAACTTAGACGAAACTACAGCTCTTGCACGGCATGGATGGGAAATTGCGCAGGAAAAAATTGCCAGCGACGAATACGATCTGATCGTTTTAGATGAATTTACCTATCCCTTGCATTTTGGCTGGCTGGACGTGAGTGAAGTTGTTGCGTGGTTGAAAGAAAAGAAACCACTGATGCAACATCTAATTATCACCGGACGCAATGCTCCGCAGGAATTGATCGATTTCGCTGACCTTGTGACAGAAATGAAAGAGATCAAGCACCCTTATAAAGACCAAGAAATCTCTGCCCAGCCAGGGATTGAGTTCTAATGGATGAAGCATATAAAACTTAGCATATCTATGTCACTGCGAGGAGCACGTACTTGCGACGTGGCAGTCTCCGATACGGTCTTGGAGATTGCTTCGGCGGTAAAGCTGCCTCGCAATGACGTGAAAGATTTTGCTAACTTCTAAATAATTCATCCATAAGAACCCATTTACAGAGGAATACCATGTTAGAGAACATCATCGCGAAGATCGAGAGCTTGGACGAAAACGCTATGGCTGCTGCCAAAGCACGTCAAAATACGTTAACTAAACCAGCCGGAAGTCTGGGAAGGTTAGAAGAACTTTCCATTCAATTGGCAGGAATAAGCGGAAAAGAAATCCCGGAGATCAATGATAAGGTCATCATCACAATGGCTGGAGATCATGGCGTAGTTGAAGAAGGTGTAAGTGCCTTTTCGCAAGAAGTTACCCCACAAATGGTGATGAATTTCTTATACGGTGGTGCAGCTATCAACGTTTTAGCGAAGCATGTTGGGGCACGCATCACAATTGTGGACATGGGCGTTGTCGTAGAGATGGAGCCGCATCCAGCACTGGTTGTCAAGAAAATTGCTCAGGGAACAGCGAATATGACCAAAGGTCCAGCGATGACACAGGAACGAGCCGAAGAGGCTATTCTGGCTGGTGTAAATGTTGTCGAATCTGAGATCAAAAAAGGTCTGGATATCGTCGGTACAGGCGATATGGGCATCGGCAACACCACACCATCTGCAGCTATTGCCGCGGTGTTGACTGGCATAGCACCGGCAAAGCTCGCAGGGCGTGGCACAGGCGTGGACGACGAAGGTCTGAAACGAAAAATCGACGCAATTGAACGCGCGCTGGAAGTGAATAAACCCGATCCAAAAGATGGCTTGGATATTCTCGCCAAGGTCGGTGGCTTTGAAATCGCTGGTTTGGTCGGAGTCATTCTCGGCGCCGCGGCAAACCGTAAAGCGGTTATGGTTGATGGCTTTATTTCCACCGCCGCCGCCATGATAGCCGTATCTATCGCTCCTGAAGTGCGCGCCTACCTGATCTCTGCGCACCGCTCACAGGAATATGGGCACAGTCAGATGATCGAATGGCTGGGGCTAAAACCCCTCGTCGATCTCGATTTTTGCCTAGGTGAAGGCACTGGCGCGGCGCTAGGGATTTCCTTCGCGGAAGCTGCCTGTAAAATTCTTGCCGAGATGGCAACCTTTGCCGATGCAGGCGTTTCAGACAAAGAATAATGACTGCGCTGCTGGCTGCTTTCCAATTTTTAACCACCTTTCCGGCTGTCATTCGCCGAGCATTTACAGCGCAAGAATTGGGTCGCGCCGTTGGCTACTTCCCCCTCGTCGGCTTGGCGCTGGGCGGCTTACTCTACGGATTAGAGCGCAGCCTGCAAGTGATATTTCCAACACCGGTTATTGCCATCTTTATTCTTGTCGCTTGGATCTTACTCACCCGCGCATTGCATTTTGATGGATTTCTCGACAGTTGCGATGGTCTTTTCGGCGGATTCACGCCCGAGCGACGGCTGGAAATTATGCGGGATTCGCGCGTCGGCGCATTTGGCGTGGCTGGTGGCGGATTGTTTCTACTGGCAAAATACGCTGCCCTCATATCTTTGCCGGATCACACCGGACTTCTACTTGCTCCCGTTTTTGGACGCTGGACTCTGTCTCTAGCAATTTTTGCCTACCCCTACGCTCGCGAAAAAGGGCTTGGTCGGGATATGAAAGACAATGTCGGCTTGCCCCAAATAATTCTCGCAACACTCACCTCCATTATCGCTGTCTGGCTCTTCGCCGGATGGTCGGGATTGATAGCTCTGGCTATTTCTGGCATCGTGCTTTGGCTTGGCGCAGCATTTATCCTTCGCCGCATCCCCGGTCTAACAGGCGATAGCTACGGTGCACTTTGTGAAATCGTAGAACTTGCTGTTTTACTTTTCTTCACAACAGGTATAACCCTATGACCGCAAAAGTTCTTGTCATTCTGGGTACTAGCTCATCTGTGGGAAAGAGTCTTCTTGTTGCAGGGCTTTGCCATCTTTTTGCTAGACGCGGTGTGCGCGTAGCTCCCTACAAAGCACAGAATATGTCCAATAACGCTGCCGTCTGCCCAGATGGATCAGAGATTGGGCGGGCACAGGCAACGCAGGCAATCGCATCGGGTCTGGAGCCTCACGTGGATATGAACCCGGTTCTCATCAAACCAGAAGCCGACTCGCGCTCACAAGTTGTCGTTATGGGGCGCCCCTGGAAAACATTAGATGCCCGCGAGTATTATCCAAAGAAAGATTTTCTGTGGCAAGAAGCTACGGGGGCATTAGATCGTTTACGCGAGCAATACGAGCTTATCATTGTTGAAGGTGCAGGTAGCGCAGCCGAGCTTAATCTCAGAAAAGGCGACATCGTCAATATGGCGATTGCCCGCTATGCTAACGCCCCCGTCTTATTAGCTGGCGATATAGACCGCGGCGGTATTTTTGCCCAACTGATCGGAACCGTTTGGCTTCTCGAACCCGAAGAACGTAAACTAATAAAAGGCTTGATCGTCAATAAATTTCGCGGAGATATTTCTCTCTTCTATGATGGCGTTGAAATTCTGCAAGAAAAAAGTGATATTCCCGTATTAGGTGTGGTGCCATATCTTCATGACCTCTTCATCCCCGAAGAAGATGCCGTAGCTTTGGAGAATCCCTTTGCCATACCTGCTCCATCAAATGAAGCAACAGAAATCGTTGTTATTCATCTCCCCCGCATCGCCAACTTTGACGATTTTGACCCACTGGACGCAGAACCCGGCGTCCAGATTCGCTATGTAGACAACCCTGAGCAAATTGGCAATCCTGCTGCCATCATCATCCCCGGCACAAAGAGCACCATCAACGATTTGGAATGGTTGCGGTCTCAAGGTTTTGATGAGACCATCCAGAAGTATGCCCAAGATGGTGGAAATGTCGTAGGCATTTGTGGTGGCTACCAAATGCTGGGAGAAATGATCTACGATCCGCAAAATGTGGAATCAAAGCAGGATAATGCTCGTGGTTTAGGCTTGCTTCCGCTAAATACAATTTTTGCCAAAGAAAAAACCACGCACCAAGCCAACGCAGAAATAGAGAATGGTTCTGGCTGGTTTTCTAACTTGGAAGGTCAAACCATCAACGGCTACGAGATCCACATGGGGCGCACAGATAGCCAGAGTTCGTGGCTGAAAATTACCGAACGCAGTGGGCAATCCGTTCAAGTTTTAGATGGCGCAACAAGCAAAGATGGCAAAGTTTGGGGCTGCTATGTGCATGGTCTATTTGCGAATGAGAATTTGCGACGAGCTTGGTTAAAAGATTTAGGCTGGAATGAAAAAGCAGGAGAGAAAGATCCCTTTGCTGCTTCCTTAACCCGTTTGGCTGACACGCTAGAAGAAACTTTGGATTTGGAATATTTGGAGAAAATTATATGGGAAAACTGACCTTAGTTCTTGGCGGCGCACGCAGCGGTAAAAGCACCTTCGCCGAGAAATGTGCAAAGGAAACCGGCGGTGAGAATGTCTTATATGTTGCCACATCCGAAACCAAAGATGAGGAGATGAAAGAGCGAGTTGTAAAGCACCGCGCTGACCGACCATCTGCTTGGGATACGGTAGAAGCCCCTCGAAACGTTGTCCAAGCTATTCGTCAGGTGCGAAGCGACGCATCCGTTATTTTATTAGATTGCATGACTTTTTTGGTCGCCAATCATTTAATGGATGCTGCCGCTCTGGAAGATGATCCATTTGATGTCCCCAGCGTAGACCCATTTGACAGAAAGATCGAAACAAAAATAATCGCCGAGGTCGAGGCATTGATTGCCTATGTTCAAGAAACGGATGTTGAACTTTTGGTCGTTTCTAACGAAGTTGGCTTGGGACTTGTTCCGCCATATGAATTGGGACGTGCCTACCGAGACTTTCTCGGTCGTGCTAATCAGATGCTGGCGAAACATGCAGATGAGGTCTTATTCTTTGTAGCGGGTATACCGATGAAGGTGAAATAAAGATGTTGCAAATTTTAGACACAGCGGCAATTAGGTTCTGGTAGCCTGATCGCGTTTGGCAAGTAGGGCTGAAGACAGTGATATTAAAAATGCCTAACTTATTTGAAGAAGTTCAGTTGTTGAGTGATTTTTTGTTGTTTAGGTCGTGTATTGGAGAACGATTTCTTGAATACTAGAAATCGCTTGGGGAATACTAGTCTGAACTTCTCGGCTAATAGGATGGCCAATATCCATTTGTAGTGCTTCAACCCCTATAATGATGACTTCATCCGGGATGGCGTCAGGATCAACCTGCTGACCCAGTGCCAGCGTTTCTGCGACGCCGAATCCATGCACGGATCCGGAGCCTGCTCCGAATGAAATGACTTGGTCGATTCCCGTGACGTGTACCGTACCCGCTTCGCCCCCACTCTGAACAGCATCCACCAAAATAGCAATATCCGCATCCCCAAATAAGCCCAGTAACTCCAGCCCTGGGAGTTGGCTGAGCTCTATTTGCACAAGTTTTGCGCTTTCAGGATGCTGCCACTCCCACGCCTGGACCACTTCGGGACCAATGGCGTCATCGCCTCGCAGTTTTTGTCCAATGCCAATAAGGATGATTTTTTTCATAATTTTTGCTATAAAGTTAGATGTTCAGCCCCCCTGCTCCTTGCTTCGCTCGGAGCGCCCCCCCCCATTTTGCAAGCAAAATAGGGGGACAAATATATAGAGAGTTTCAGGAAGATTTTTGTTCTTCCTCCCCCAAATTCGTTCTTCAATTTGGGGGAGATGCCCGTTGGGGCAGAGGGGGCGGGGCGGGCTATTTCCTCTCAATATCCAAGGTCAAAAAGTGCGTCGCGCAAGAAATGCACGGATCATAAGAGCGAATCAAATGCTCACAATCCAGCGTTGCTTCCTCATGCGGTTTCTCGATCACCAGCGGCACAAGTTGACGCAAATCTTCTTCGATGCGTGCCAGGTTTTGCGCCGTTGGCGGCATGATATGCGCACTCTTGATGAAGCCTTTTTCATCCACTTCATAGTGATGATAGAGCAATCCACGTGGTGCTTCTGTTGCGGCACAGCCTTTGCCCACCTTCAAATCCAACGCCACATGGGCAGGACCTTCGGGGGCATATCCCTCGACCAGATCAATAGCAAGTGCATAGACTTCGACCAACTCCACTGCACGAGCGATCAGCGCTTTGTAGGGATTGGTAATCGGCATTTCGAGATTCAATTCATCCAGCACAGCTTTCGCTGTCGGATGCAACTTCTCATAATTGAGATTCAAACGCGCCAAAGGCCCCACCAAATAAGGCTCTCCCGTCACCGTCAGACTGTGTAAAGCGTTCGAGTGACGGACATGTTTCTCAGGATAAATATCGTTGAACTTTTCTACAGGCACGATGCCATTTTTGCTCGAAAGCACATCGCCCTCGATGATGGCGTATTCGTCGGGCAAAGTCAATGCCACAAATTCGTAATCCACATCCATTTCGGGGAAAGGCAAAGTGACTGCCCAGTGCGCCGTCTCAATGGACGCGTCCAGTCCCCAGCGCAGATCGAGGAGCATCTCTTTGAGCTTCTCAGCTTTTGGCCAACGATAAAAACCGCCCACCATCGCACTCACAGGATGCACAGAACGCCCACCGATATTACGCAATAATTGATTACCGATTTTCTTTAAACGCAGAGCTGTTTTGACCACATCGGGTGCAACAGCCGCCAAACTCAAGGCACTCTCATGCCCAAGTAAATCGGGTGCCTGGAGCATATAAATATGCAGGGCGTGGCTCTCAATATATTCACCACAATAAAGCAGTCGGCGCAGCGCACGGATGCTGGGCGTGATCTCTGCCTCAACAGCTTTTTCCAGCGCATAAACCGAACTCATTTGATAAGCGACGGGGCAAATGCCACAAATTCGCGCGGTAATATCAGGCACTTCCTGCAAATAGCGTCCTTGCAAAAAACCTTCAAAAAAGCGCGGGGGTTCGTAAATATCCAGACGTAATTCGCTGATTTCATCGCCTTCCAGCGCAATATGCAACCCGCCTTCACCTTCCACTCGTGCCAACTCGGGGACAGAAATTCTTTTGCCCATGCTATGCCTCCTTCTCTTCAAGTTCTTTAAGTTTTTGGGCTGCTTCGTGGAAGACAGGCGCAAAATTGCTGATGTTGCTAAAAAGTTGACGAGTCTCTCCCGGGTAGTGTTCTATGGATGTCAGGATGTCGGATAGCGACTCGGTATTTGCCTGGGTGACGGGACCAAAACATCCGTAACAGCCCCGACCGCTAGTGGGGCAGACCGCTCCACACCCCGCTTGGGTTGCCGGGCCCAAACATGGTGCCCCCTCCGATACCAAAACGCAGATAGTGCCCGCCTGTTTACATTCCATACAAACGCTGGTTTGCGGCAACACGGGGCGACGATTTTGAAGCAGGGCAACGATCACTTCCAAAAGCTGATATTTATTGATCGGGCAGCCCCACAATTCCATATCCACACGCACGTACTCAGAGATGGGCGCAGCCTGCTTCAAATAGCTGAGATACTCGGGTTGGGGATAAACGATATTGGCATATTCATCCGCGTCGGCGATATTTCGCAACGCCTGAATGCCGCCAGCCGTGGCACAAGTGCCGATGGCGATCAGCAAGCCAGATTCATGGCGAATTTTCTTAATCCGATCAATTTCATGCTCTGTGGTGATAGAACCCTCGACAATAGATATATCGTAAGGTCCTGGTCGGGAGTCTCGAGTTGCCTCCAGAAAATAAGCGATGTCGATGGCTTCTGCCAGATCAAGAATTTCATCTTCCATATTCAAAATCTGGAGTTGGCATCCATCGCAGGATGAGAATTTATGTACGGCAACGGTGGGTTTAGTCATTAGAATTCCTCCACGTTGAAGAAATCTTCCAGTTGATCAAAGCGGAAGACGGGACCATCTTTGCAGATGAAGTATTGCCCCGTTTGGCAATGTCCGCAGGAGCCTTGACCACATTTCATATTACGCTCAAGCGAAACATAAATATGATCGGCGGGGATACGGCGAGCCAAGCCTTCAAAGATCACAAAGCGGATCATAATCTCGGGACCACAAGTTAGCACGGCGGATCTTGGGGCATCCATGCGATAACGGTAAAAGAGCATTGGCACAACACCAACGGAACCTTTCCAGGTGTCGTCAGCACGGTCAACGGTTGTGGCGACGTGAATATCCTTCGCTTCCCATTCAGCATATTCGTCGGGGTAGAGCATATCGTCAGGTGTGCGTGCGCCATATAGAATATGTACTTTCCCATAGCGTTCACGATGGTTCATGATGTGATAGATCGCTGGGCGCAAAGGAGCCAAGCCGATACCACCGGCAGCGATGGTTACATCGTGACCTTCCAATTCATCCATAGGCCAGGGTGTTCCGAAGGGTCCCCGAATGCCGACTTCATCACCAACTTTTAGGCGGCTGACGGCACGGGTCACATTTCCTACAAAGCGGATCGTATGCCCGATGCGGCTGCGGTCTTCGGCATCAGAGCTAATGGAAATCGCAGCTTCGCCATAACCGGGGATGTAGACCATATTGAACTGCCCGGGCAAAAATCTGTAGGTTTTCGCCAGATTTTCATCCTGAAATTTCAGCCAATAGGTTTTGATCCCTTCGGCTTCCGGGATGATCTCAACCACTTCTGCCCAATGGGGGGCAAGGGGGGCTTCTTCATGTACAGCAGCGGGTTTTATCATTGTTGTTGTCATGCCTTTTTATCCTCCCGAAAAACGGGGACTTCTTCTGTTAGATCGATTCCTGCCGGACACCAGACGATGCAGCGTCCACAGCCGACGCAGCCCAATGTCCCGTTCTGCTCCACCCATGTCCCCAACTTGTGGCTGAGCCATTGTCTATATCGAGAGTGGATGGTGGGTCGGGTATTCCCCCCCGCCTGATACGAATAACCAATATTGAAACAAGAGTCCCAAACCCGTTCACGTTTGGTTTCCTTGCCAAGTACGTCGCTGGTGTCTACCGTATCCCAGCAGAAACAGGTCGGGCAGACTTGGGTACAGCTCCCGCAGGAAAGACAGCGTTCGGCAATTTCATGCCAATGGGGATGGTTGAGATTTAAGGTCAGAAGTTCGGGGAGATCGCTTGTGTCGAGCTCACGCGTCATTTGGCGGGCAGCACGTTCAAGTCCCTTTTGTGCCGCCTGTAAGACGAAGGCACTCGCTGCCTCGAGCGGCATCCCGTTCAAGATCAGGCGTCCCATTTCTGATCCGACTTCCAATAAAAAGACATCGTCCAACTCAGTTAGAGAAAGATCAAAACCGGCACCCGCTTTGGGTCCCGTTTGCATAGATGTGCAGAAGCAGGCATTTGCGGGGTGCAGACAATTGATGCTCAAAATGAAAAGATTCTGGCGGCGCTTTGCATAGATCGGATCGGTAAAATCATCCCGCATGAAAATATCATCCTGAATTTGGATGGCACTCAGTTCACATCCGCGCACGCCGATGAAAGCGTATTTGGGCTGCTCTTCGCTGGGAAGTTCGGTTTGCCAATTGTCATTTTTTCGTAGGGTGAATAACTCGGTACGGGAGGGGAAAAGAAATTGTTTCCACGAATGTGCGCCGGGGATATAGTCGAAATAACGTTCGTGGTTGGTTTTTGTCAGGCGGAAATGCCCCGCTTCCTGCTCCGAAACATAGCCTTGGGGGAAGTCTTCAAGTGTAGAAATGCGGTCATAAACCAGAGTTTCGTTCTCGACCTTTGCGCCGATAGTTTCGTAGCCCTTCTCTGTGAGACGAGAAAGCAGGGTGTTGAAATCTTCTTTCTTGAGCACATAAGTGCTGCCGATTTCTAGTCTTTCTTCGCTCATGCGTCACTTTCCTCGCTGGGGGCTGCGAACATATCCAGCAATTGCAGGCGCGTGACCATCAGACGGCTGGCGATGATATTTGCCATACGGCGCATCACAAGGTAGCCAAATTCATGGTCTTCCTTGCTCAATTGGCGCAGGGCTTCCGAATCGATCCCGAGCAAGGTGCTGGGGATGACGGTCTTGGCAGATGCGGTGCGTGTGCGCATACCCGGGGTAGCCGCCGACCAACCGATCACGTCCATTGTTTCGGCAGTCAGGATGCGCAGCCTGCCCTGATGGGGGATGAATATCTCCAGCGCGACACGCCCTTCGACAACAATATACAATTTGTCCTGACGATCGCCTTCCCTAAAAACTTCCGAATCAGCAGGGAGGTCATGGATGCTGGCGATTTGCATCATCTTCTCAAAATGTTCAGGTTTTAGATCATTGAACCATTGGATTTCATTCATTATTTCTTTGATATTCTTTTTTGTGTTCATACTTTTCCTCGATAGGTGAGTGCTAAATCAGTTCTATTTGTAACATAATTCACAATATCAATTAGTGAATTGTGTCACAAATAAAAAGGGTGTATTGTCATACAAATTTTTTTCTGATTCAAGCAACAAGAAAAGAAATTGTATGCGCGAAAGTGTCATAGTAAGATGACGAATGGCTGTGTTATCTTTGAAAGAGTAGAAGCTTCCTGTCCCCCGAGTGCTTAGTATGAATTTCTTTTTCTAGGCAGAGAAAAAAACTACAGCTTTTTCTCATAAAGTCGATGCTTTTTATAAAACTCAATCCCGAAATTCTTGCGCATTTCACGGAGCATATTTTCATTTTCGGTACGGATCTGCACTACTTCCGCGTGGCGAAATTGTCCACTTTCTTGAGCAGATCTATTGATCTCGCTAAAGAGAATTGCCAAACCGCCTGAGCCGCGATACTTCTCTAACAAGCCTGCGCCGTTAAAGTTGAGCCAATCGGTTTTTTTCTTTTCACGAAGGGCATGTATCCAGCCAAAGGGAAGTAATTTTCCGCGTGTTTTTTGGATAGCGGAAGAAATATCGGGGTATGCTAGCACAAAGCCGACAGGTTCTTCCCCTTTGAGCACGACTTTCACAAGTTTTGGGTCGGCGATCCAGATCAGTTGCTCACCCAGCGAAGCAATTTCTTCATCCGTGATCGGCACATTTGTCCCTGCGTCGCCGAGTGAGCCGTTATATAGGTCTTTCAAGTGGGGTAAAAGGGTGCGCAGATCTTTCGCATTTTTATATCGTGCCACCCGCAACCCCCTCCGTTTTTGGACGCGCTCTGCAACACGATGGATACGCTCGTCGAAGGGTGTTTCGGAGTTGAGATAGCCAGAGACCGTCTCGCGATTTATCGCGAAGCCTTCCTGCTTGACCAACTTGACATAATATTCGGGATTATAGGGCTGCCCAAAAGCAGGACGATGCTCAAAGCCTTTGACTAGGAGACCGTTTCCGTCCATCGGGGTAAAACCGTGTGGCCCCAGCAGGATGTTGAGCCGACGCGCCCGTGCCCATTGGCTTGCTGCCGCAAAAAGGGCATCTGCCACGCCCTCATCATTTACCGTTTCAAAGAGATAGAAGAAGGCGGTATTCTCGCCCCGAAAATCGTTGAAACGACGATTGTCCATCACACAGATGCGTCCGAGCAAGGCGTTTTTTTGACGGGCAATGAAAAATGCCGCCTCCGAATGCTCATAAAACGGATACTTGTTCAAATCAAGAACGAGACGTGCATCCCCAGCCAATGGCGGCACCCATTGCGGGATATTTCTATATATCTCGAAGGGCAGATTCAGAAAATCCCGTATTTCTTTTTTCTTAGAAAGGTCTATTTGGGTGATTTGCATGAGAGAAAAAGTGGAGTTCAAAATCTCCAGATTTTAGCTTTTACCGCCAATGTCAGGAGACGTTAGACTCCTAATAATCGTTACGCCGCCTGTCGTGCTTTCTCATCCTCGGCGCGTTTTGACATTTGGGCGCGTAGGGAGGTGATGTCGGCATCAATGAAGAACATTGTGCCAAAATAGAAGAGGAAACTCAAACCCCAGGCGATGAGAGAGATGCTTAAAATAGCGTTGTGCATGGAGGAAGCATCTGCGATAATCCCTGCTATAAGGGGAGCAGTAGCTGCGCCTGCATTTTCGATGAAATATTCAACGGATTGGGCAGTGCTGCGCACTTCGGGCATGGTCACATCGTAGACTGTAGAGACTACATTTGGAGAAGAGAAGGGCATAAAAAGGGCTGCGAGTGCCATGAAGATGAAGAAGGTCGTGCGCGCTTCGATGGGGGCGTTAAGTGCGAGCGAAAGAAAGATCGCACCCATAATTACACCCACGCTGGAGACGATCACGCGACCTTTGAGTGTACGTTTGAAGAGCCAATCGCCGAGGGAGCCACCAACAAAGTATCCACCTGCGAGAATAAGAATGATGGGAGCCATAGTGGTGAGAACGCTCATCTCATCGTAGCCACGCTCTTTGGCAAGGTAATCGAAGAAGAAATAGGTAATGACGTTCCACGGGAAGACACCTGCGAAACCTTGTAGCAGAACAAACCACATGGTTTTCTTTTTGAAAACATCTTTAGCGGCATCCCAAGAGAAGTTGAATTGACCGATCTCGTCCATGCCTTCAAATTCAGGCTCAGATTTGCCGCGTGGTATCTCTTTTACGCCGAAATAAATGGTGATGGAGAGCACGATGCCCAGGGCACCAGTAATGTAGAAAACCGTTCGCCAGCCAATGACAGGTGCGAGCATCAGCGCCATCACCATCCCGATGAGATAGCCGATCGGTTGACTGAGTTGCAAAACGCCATAGATTTTGCTGCGTTTATCCGGCTCAAAATAATCGGCGATCAGGCTGTAAAGGCCAGGGTAGGATGAATCATCTATGCCGGTGGATGCGCGGGTGATGACAAAGGGAATATAAGAGCGGACAATGGCACTGAGCCAGGTTGTTGATCCCCAAATAAAGGAAGCGAGGGCAAGTAGTTTTGAACGTGCGTAACGATCGTAGAGATAGCCCCAAATTGGGTATAAAACCGTGCTAACGATCAGCGCGCCAGAAATGATCAACCCAAATTGAGTGTTTGTGATACCAAATTCTTCACTGATGGGCCCTTTGAGCGGACCGATGAGCAATTTATCGGTTTGATGAAGGAGCATAAAGGCAAAGAAAATGCCAACAACTTTCCAGCGATAGCGTTTTGGTTTTGTCATGGGGTATCCTCGATAAATGGGAGAAATGAATGCACAAAGTTTATATTAGAAGAAAAAGTGTGTCAAACAAAAAAAGCCTCTCGCAAGGAGAGGCTTAAGAAACTTTGTAAAAAGATTACAGTCACTTCTAAAGTTACTGTAATCTGAATGCAATTATTTTCCCATGAAGAGGGTAACAGCTGCGCCAAGAGCAAAAACGCCTGTCAGCCAGCCAGGAGCGGCAAAGAGGCCAAATGCGGCAAGGCCTGCAAAAAGGAAAAAGAGAAGCATAAACCAGGTAGAAAGAGCTTTGGGCATATTCATTTTAAATCTCCTTTGGGATAATAAGTTGGCAGAATTGCCAAGTCATTTAAATAAACCCAAACCTGTTCGAATAGTTGCAAGGTTGAGAGAGAATTTCCCAAAATGGTACAATCATCTTCCTATGACAACACCCTCCCTCGCCTCCGAATTCACCATTTCTCGCACGCATAAAACCAATCGCAGCACCCCTGCACGCTGGATCTGGTCGCATACCATTCGCTACTGGTGGTTGCTCATTATCATCGTCATCGGTGCCTTAGGCAACGCCAGTCTGGCAGGTATCATGCCTGTTTATGTTGGGGATGCCTTTAATGCCATCACTGCCGAAACACCGCAGCCCGAAAAACTGCTCCCGCTGATGTGGATGATCATCGCCTCGCAGATCATTCGCGCCATTCTGCAACTTGGGCGAAATTTTGGCGCAGACTTCGTTGCTCAAAAGCTGGAGCGTAATATCCGCGATGAGTTATATGTCTCGCTGCTAGGCAAGAGTATGACTTTTCACAATATTCAACCAGTTGGCGATACTATGGCACGCGCTACGAACGATGTTCGTGAAATAAACTTCATGTATAGCCCGGGCGTCAATCTTGTGATTGGTTCACTCACCTTTCTTGCGATGCCATTTTTCTTCGCGCCACGCTATCATCCTGCGTTGTTGCTTACACCGACCCTCTTTGCAATCGCTTATTTCATCGCTCTATGGGAATATCTCCACAGTCTACGCCCCATCACAGAAGCTGTGCGTGACACCTTCGGGAAAATGAATACACGTTTGGCAGAAGCCCTCGATGGCATCGAAACAGTCAAAGGCGCGGCACAAGAAAAATCTGAAGTAAAACTTTTCAATCGACAAGCCGGTAACTTCCGGAATGCTTTCGTTAAGCAAGGTGATCTCGAAGCTCGCTTTGTCCCCATGCTCCTCTACGGGATGGCTCTCGGCGGCGGTCTGCTCCATTCGCTCCTCCTTTTACGTCAGGGAGAAATTGACGCTGGTGCAGTCGTCGCTTATGTTGGTCTCTTGCAAATGCTCATGTTCCCCACTTTCGCCGCCACTTTTGCCTATACCCAGGTTTCATTGGGGATGGCAAGTGCTCGCCGCATTCTTGAGCTGATTAACAGTAAAACGCATCTCGATCAAAACACAGATGGCTTCGCCGGAAACATGCGTGGGGAAATTTGCTTCCGCCAAGTGGATTTTTCCTACACCCCAACAGATTCCGTTTTATCGGAAATTGACTTTTCTGTGGAGCCCGGGCAAACGGTTGCCATTGTTGGGCAAACCGGAGCCGGTAAAACATCCCTGGTTAAGTTGCTCAACCGCACCTACGACGTGACTGCTGGTGAAGTTCTCGTAGACGGTGTAAATGTCCACGATTGGAACTTGGCCTCTTTACGTCAGCAAATCTCCATCATTGAGCAGGATATTTTCCTCTTCTCCGATTCCATTGCTGAGAATATCGCTTTTGGCAAACCGGATGCCATGCAAGAAGAAATTGTAGAAGCCGCTAAATCTGCCCAAGCACATGAGTTTATCCTCAGCTTCGAAAAAGGCTACGAAACTATTCTTGGCGAACGCGGCGTGACCCTCTCCGGCGGTCAACGTCAACGCTTGGCACTTGCACGCGCTTTTCTCACCGATCCACGCATCCTCGTTCTTGACGATTCCACTTCTGCTATCGACAGTGCAACCGAAGATAATATCCAGCGTGCCATCGCCGCTGCAGCAAAAGGGCGCACGACTTTTCTCATTACACATCGTCTCTCCCAAATCCGCTGGGCAGACCTGATCATTGTCCTTAAAAACGGCAAAATCGCTGCCATCGGCAATCATGATGAGCTGATGAAAAGCAGCGAAGCGTATCGCAGGATTTTTTCAGAATAGCCGTGCATTGCATCTGCACTTGATGCGTTGCACGGCTACCAGATATTCCAAAAACCGCAGTGCAACGCAGTGCTTACTATTACTAAAAACTGGACACTAAAAAATGGGCTTTTTCTCTGGCTTAGCTGCCGAAAATTATGACAGACAATACTCAGACCACGAACTAACAAAACGGATCGCGGGCAATTTCGCGCCACAGCGCAAACGCATCATCAACATTTCCATATTGGTGACGCTCGTCGCGCTGATCAGCGCATCCACGCCGATCATCATCAGTCGCAGCCTTGAAGCCCTCGAAACCCGCCCTACGCTGGAAGCGACTCTTCTCATCGGTGGCGGCGTTTTTATGATCGGCGTATTCAACTGGGGCATTAACTGGGCTCGTCGCGCCATTACCGCACGTGCCATTGGCGATGTGGTTCTCAACCTCCGCACCCAAGCCTTTGGTGCCGCCGCCGATCACGATCTTTCCTTTTATGATAAATTCTCATCGGGGCGCATCGTTTCGCGTATCACCTCCGATACCAAAGATTTTGGTCAACTCGTTACTATCGCCACCGATGTGACTGCCCAGGTCATCCAAGCCAGCATCCTTCTGGTCGTCCTTTTCCGCACCGAATGGAGACTGACCTTGCTCGTACTTCTCTATTTACCGATCATCTTTTGGATCACATCCAGCTTTCGCAAAATGGCACGCAAAGTGACCCGCAACGGAATGCGCGCGATGGCAGAAGTCAATGCGACTATCAAAGAGACCGTTAGCGGTATTTCTGTGGCAAAGAATTTCCGTCAGGAAATGAGCATTTTCGAGACCTTCGACAGTGCAAACCAGGAATCTTACCGTGTTAATGTGCGGCGTGGTTTTGTGCTCTCGTTGGTTTTCCCCACGCTCAATGCTCTCGGCGGTATAGCAACGGCTATTATGGTTTATGTCGGCGGGTGGAGCACGGTACAAGGTGGCGTTACTGTTGCCGCTTGGTATCTTTTTTTACTCAGTCTGAATCATTTTCTTTTTCCCATTATGAATCTCTCGGCGTTTTGGGCGCAGATCCAGCAGGGCTTATCGGCAGCAGAGCGGATTTATGCGCTGATAGATGCCGACCCAAATCTTTTGCAGGAAGATTCTCAGGAGGTGAGGCAACTGGAAGGTGGAGTCCGTTTCGAGGACATCTCTTTTCACTATATCCCCTCGGAACCGATCCTTTCTCATTTCAACTTGCTCATTCCACCCGGAGAGAATCTCGCCCTGGTCGGGCATACCGGAGCCGGGAAGTCATCCATTGCAAAATTAATTGCCCGCTTCTACGAATTCCAAGCTGGTAAGTTAACGCTTGATGGACAGAATATCCGCTCCTTTGACCTGACCTCCTACCGTCGCCAATTGGGGATCGTTTCACAAGTTCCTTTTTTATTTTCAGGGACAGTGGCTGAAAATATCCGCTACGCTTGCCCCGACGCAAGCGAAGCTGAGATGTTGAAAATGGCAAATAAAATTGGTGATGGCGAGTGGCTTGAGACGCTGCCCAATGGTTTCGATAGCGAAGTTGGCGAGCGCGGCGCACGCCTGTCGATGGGGCAAAGGCAATTGGTTGCGTTGATGCGAGTCTTGATCCAAAACCCCGCTATTTTTATTTTAGATGAAGCGACCGCTAGCATTGACCCCTTTACCGAGTGGCAAATTCAGCAGGCATTGAATTTGATCTTGGAGAATACCACCAGCATCCTGATCGCGCACCGTCTCTCGACAATCAAATCTGCTGATCGCATTTTGGTTATTGAAGACGGTGGCATCATTGAAGAAGGCAACCACGATAAACTGCTTGCGCAAGAAGGGCATTATGCAGAGTTATATAATACTTATTTCCGGCATCAGAGCTTGTCGTATATTGAGAATGCTCGGGAGTTTTCTCAAGGGGATTAAATATCAGGATTTCAAAGAATTTACCTGCAAGGATTAAACTCACTATCACTAAGAATAATTTTCTTGTAAAATAATTCTGTGCCTACAGAGGGAAGTGTTATTTTTGTTTGCCCAACTAGGAATGTCTTCCCAATAGAAGAGCATAGAACATCAGCAAGTCTGTTCTATCCAAAAGTACCATTTTGGAATGTATCAATATCTATAGCTTACCCCTAACTGGTTTTGGCGAATGGTTCTTCTCGGAAGAATAGCTTGAATATGTGAATCAGTTAGTGGAGAAATTGGCAATACAATCTATGCAACATGTATTTTTCGCTTTTAATGTCTTGACAAAGAATTATCGGGAGAAAGTATGAAGACTTTATATGAAAAAGATGATGTTTCTGAATTTCGACAATATATAAGAGAAAAAAGATTCCTCCAACCGAATTATGAGGAACAAATTACTTCATTTTTATCTAGGATAGAGGGAGATGAACCTCCAATTGTTTTAGTTACTGCTAAAAATGACAAAAAAGAAAATATAGGCCCTCTGGATATTGTTGGAATAGGGAAAACAGATTTTGCTTATTTTACAGGAAATTATATAAGAGAAAAAGATAAACAAATAAAAGTTTTAGCGTTCCCAGATATTGTTGACCACATTGAAAGAGGCCTAAGTTTTTATAGCTCTGTATTTGTTCCTGAAGTGATGAGAGTAACAAGTACAAAATTCGACATGTTTTACAAAATTCTCAAAATGGTGGAGATAGTAATTAAGTCATTTACACATCGAATGGTTCTTCTTTTGAGAGTGAACGTATTATTAACTATTGGACTTGTGGCGTTTTTGATAGGTGCAATATCTTTGGATGATATATTTTCCCATCAATTGGAACTAACATCGTTAGTATCCGTGGTTGCCACTCCGTTGGTAACCATATTGTTCCTTATAATTTGGTTATTGGTAGTTTTAGATAAAATCAGAAGAGATGATAAATACTTGTTTGAGTGGAACGAAAACTCATTGCTTAGCCTTAAGCAATCACAAACTCTTGAACTTGCAAATGTTTCACCTCAACAACTTCTACGCCGCTTATCTGACCAAGATACAGTCATAATTTTGGATGATGCTAGCCATATAGATTCCCAAAGCTTAGACATTCTTATTGAAATGGTATTGTCAAAATCAGAAAAAACGCAACGAGGAAAAAAGAAAAATCATATAGGCTTAGTATTAGTTTCTGATGAAGTTTCTGAACGTAAACAACAGGACTTAGCTCAAGAAGGAAACGTTGCCGAATTATTAAGTGAATTTAAATGTAAGCGAAATAATTGGCTATGTTTTGATTTAACACCACCAAAGTTATATGAACTTGAGTGGCTTCTTTGGGGTTTTTTTGATACGGAAATTCCCTGGCAACTAGTAAAAAAATTAGTAGTTCAATATCCTGCTCTTGAAAATAACTCGGGGTTTCTTTTGCAATTCCTGTATGATGAAACTACTATTTTGGAGAATCAAAAAGACAGCCTAAAGAATATACATTTTGAAAAAATATTGCAAGATTACGAATCCTTTTCAAGAGAGGCAGAATACAAACTTCTTGCAGAGAATATACTTGCCAAAATATCTGAGGATATATTAATACCTTGTAAAGAGTTTTTAAAGTATCTTCTTGCTTTTCATTCACCAATTAGGAATTCTGAGATTATACATACCTTATTGGAGAAAGATGGATTTATAGCCCCAAAGAAATTTGGTGATTTTCTAATCGGGAAACAGATTCTCAAGATGCGCAGCGGGAGTTATGTATTTGTAAGGCCATCTGATAAATCTACTTTAGAACTTAGCTGGGCCGAGTGGGTGGACAATAAGCCTGTTTATTACAGTAAGGTATTCAATAAAATCCATGATTACTCAACAAACAAGAAGTTAATTGATAATCCCTTAATGGCTAAAATGTGTGAACCAAGCTATCTTGTTATTGATACTTTATGGCGAGAAGGTGATGCTCTTTATTTTTTCGGGGGAAATGCGAATATTCAAACAAGCTTAGAGTACTACGGAATTGACAAGAATGGAGCACTTTCTAAGTGGTATGAAATATTTACGACCGATTTTAAAAATAGCAATATTTCCGATAGAAATTTTTATTGGAAAACTGACGCCAAAAATTCACCTTATAGATATAAAACTAGTCGTAGCCCAAGATCTGACAGCTTCATTGGCGATCTTGTGCAAGTTGCGGCAGCTTTGTGTTTTTCTGCAGGAGAATATGAAAAATCTTTTTATATTCTTGGCAGCTTGTGGAATGAGATCAAACATTCTTGTTGGAACTCTTTTGAAGTTACAGATGATATTAAAAATAAAATAAAAAACACAGATATAAATATCCAGTTTCAATTATCTGACTATTTTATTGCAGGGCCTGTTAAGGAAGAGAATTGGAGAACCGCTGAAAAAACGCTAAGAGAATTAAATCTAGCTGATAAATCAGCTAGATTTGAATCAAAGCGTCAAGTTTTGTTACACAGAATTAATCACTCCATTAAATATGGGGCAGGAAATTTGCCATCATCTTTGTTTTTGATTAGAGATGTGGAAATAGAGCAACAAACACAATTTTTAGAAACAAGATCAATAGCATCTGGTCTGTATCTTTCTCAAATATATTTTTTTTACTACCGTGACGTAATTCGCTATAGGTTAAATAACCAGAGATCGCAAGATAATTGTGACGACATATTAGCTGAGATGAAATCAACTCTTGTCTCAATGAAAAAGGCAAATGCTCTTTTTGAAAAGCGTGCTGATAAATCATTTAAATACGCATATCCTTTAATGGATCTCTCCTTTTATCCTATTGCAGATGCTGAAGAAGAAATTCTTGTTTATAAGGGATTATGGCAATATTTTAATGGACTATATTTGTATTATCGATATTTTCCAACCTTGGAACAAAGCAAATCGAAAAACAATTTACTTGAACGAGGTAAATCCATTAGAAAATACTTTGAGCTAAATGAGAAAATGTGGAATGAATTTTGTGGAATATTTCCCGAACTTTCTGACAAGCAAGATTTGATTTTGATAAGGAACTTGATTTCAGTCTCCTATAATAAATTCATGTTTTCTGAAAAACCGACTTTACGAGATTTACGCATAATTGAACACGAAATGAGAAAAAATTGTAAAGTTTTATTAAAAAAAATTGAAGAAACTATTTACTTGGAAGCTTTGCAGTTTTTAAGGTTAGCCAGTGACCTATCATCCATCAAATTATTACGGCACAATGAAATATTAGCTAACTATTATCAGGCTGATGTATTAATTACATTGAATCGATCAAGCCCAAGCATAGAAAACAAGCAGCATTTTGAGAGAATTACCAGTTTGATTTCAACTAATGAAACTAAAGATTCCTTGTTAGTATCTGGGCATGCTAATGATAGCTTTAGATATCATGCTCGAGTTGCTGAATTTTTAGGAGAAAAAAGATTTGAAGAAGTTTATCTTCATTATGAAAAAGCAAGAACAATTTGTGAGCAATTAGGCAGTTTTATTCCTAGCATAGTAAAAGGTCAAATTATTTCTCACCAGTTACAATTGCTTGGGAGTGTTATTTCATCCGTGAAGCCAAATGACATATTAATTTTAGCAAATCAGGCATTGGAAATATTCAATTCATATTCTGGCGACGAAATACCATCTGATCATTTAGAAAACCACAAAGCACATGTCCGATGGTGGATTGCAGAAGCCTGCGCAAGATTATCGAAGAAAGGTTCAGATAACTATACTGAGTACTTTGAAAATGCTAAACAGCATTTGAATTGGATAGAAAGGCAGGCGAAAGGCAATCAATTGCTACAAAGACAATTTGGTCCAAAAGTACAGCAGGTCTACGCACATTTTTATGATGTTCAGGGAGATTATAAACAAGCATTACAGTCGTTACGTGATGCATTAGACGAATTTGATGACAGGTTGTTCGAACAAATTCAAACTCTTGAACTTATAATTGAAGTTTCCCTCACCCAGGTTAAAAAAAATAAGGATAAGAAAGATTTTGAAAACTTCTTAGGAAGTCTTTTAAATTTTCGTTCAAAATTAGTCAAGGCTATGCGGATTCTTGCTGATAAGCGAGTAGATGATTTGCTACACTATAAAACATGTACAGGTGCTGTCACGTGTGCTCTTTTATTAATAACCATAAGCAAGGACTCTACAGAGGTCGAATCTGCCCTAGAGTTGTTTACATTTGGCATTACGGGGCTTTTCGAATGGAGAATGGCAGGGAGGGCTGCCATTGAACTTAGCCGTCTGAAAAAAATGAGTAACAACAATACTGAAGTAGGATTGCCTGTTGAGTTTGAAAATTTTGTGAAGCAGTGTGTAACAGAATGGGATCCAAGGCGGGAGTTAATAAATAAGTTGGAAGTTGAAAATGCCTTAGGCACATTGATCGGAATAAATGTAAGTGTTGAAAAGCGTCCAGAAAATTCAAATGATAAGTACCTTGTACTTGATAAAGCGCGTATGCTCCTTTCACGCCCGACACCTGACACGAAAGGAGCGTATGAAACTCTTGAGGCTGCAATAGAAACTGTCAACACATCTGACCCAGTTTCAGAAGATGTTGACTTAGTACGGTTACTAAAAAATTGTTGCAGCAAAGAAGGTTCCATTGAAAAATCCATGGAATACGATCAACTCTTAATCAAGTTGTCAGAAACGCTCGCTAGCAAAGTATATTTAGAAATAGCCAACGCCTTTTCAGCCTCTTCTGAAATTCATGCAAGGTATTTGCATATGGCAGCAACAGTGGGAGAAAATGAATTTTCAAATGAAGCTAACAAAAAAATATCACATGTTCTTAATGTTGAAGGCATAAAGAAGAGAGACTTATCCAAAGATGAGCTTGAGAAAACAAATTACATGAGGTTAATGAACCTCCCCGTGGATGAATATGATATTGCTGAGGCATATAATCTACTGTTTCTTTTTGAAAACGAATTACGTCGTTTGATCGCACACCGCTTCAATCAACATAGCGGTTGGTGGAAGAAAGGCGTTCCAAATGATATTTATGATAGAGTTAGAGATGAAAATGGAAAACGTATTAAAGGCTCAGAATTGTTAAATAGTATTACATTAGGAGATTTGTTCAAGATTGTTAAGTTTGGAGACAATTGGGAGCAACTGTTTAAAAATGTTTTTTACTCTCGAAATCTCTTAGTAGCTCGTGAGACAATTATTTTACCTGTAAGAAATAGAATTGCTCACACTGACCGCGATTTGTCTCTGGGTTTAATTAAAGAATATGTGATTGCTGCAAAGAATATGGTAAATCAAATGCAGCCCTTTTTACCGAAATAGCTCATGCTAACCTCCTCTAACCCAAATCACAGCAAATGCCCTTTGGGATAAGCTTTGGTCTGGCGGGTTATCAAACCCGATGAATAGGAGCGTGCAGTTTTGGTAATTTATGTGTTCAAGTGGTTAAATGCTGCTGAGAATCTCTGTGAGAGGCAGGCGATAAAACGACGCATACCATACCCAAATAAAGAGCGAACTTTGTTGGGTGAACTAGATTCTCGAAAATTTAGAGGTTCTATGCTCCGTAAACTCGGAACTTTCGAAAGAGCAATGCTCATCACCAATCAGCACGCTCCTTTTAATATCATTAGCGTCTTACGCTTGGAGAATGCGCCTGCGCCACATATTCTACGAGAAGCGTTATTGAAAATACAAAAACGTCAGCCTTTTTTGCGTGCACGCATCGTGGATCGGGGAAAACGTTCTTGTTTTGAAGCCTTACCTTTCCCCGAACTTCCTTTTCAGGTCATTGAGCGCACAAGCGAAGACCAGTGGCGGGGGATTGCCGAGCAGGAGATGGTTCATCACCATGATCCTTCTGCAGGCGCGCTCTTTCGCGCAAGCTATATTTACAAAGACGGATCCGGGGATTTGGTTCTAAACGTCTACCACACCATCATGGATGCGGCTTCGGGGATGAATTTGCTCGACGAATTACTTCAGCTCTGTGCTGGGGATATTACGGATCTCCCGCCGCTCGAACTTGCTCCCCTTATGGAAGCACATT
Source organism: Anaerolineae bacterium (assembly GCA_018648685.1). Classification (GTDB taxonomy): domain Bacteria; phylum Chloroflexota; class Anaerolineae; order Anaerolineales; family Villigracilaceae; genus Desulfolinea. Next base: position 12,587 of record JABGQT010000039.1, on the reverse strand, counting down.
TCCCACCCCAACACCGAGGGCTACACCGCATCTTCACCATAGCGAAATACGCCTTAGCGCAGATGGGTGATATGATGCGTTTCAATTGGCAAACACGAAAAAAACGCACGCCCCCCATGAACCTCGGTGGGAAAGGGCATATAGCCACCCTCACCCTCCCTGAAGATTTGGTCGATTTGCTCTCCCGTCGTGGACGCAAAGAAGGTGTTACATTAAATAGTCTTCTCAACGCTGCCTTGATGTTGGCTACAAATCGCCATCTTTATAATGGGGAAAATACACCGATGCAAACTTTTGCTTTTCCGAATTTACGTCCTTATACCTTGCCCCCAATAGGACCTGAATCACTCGCCAACTATATCTCAATGTTACGTTTTACGGTGGAGATTTCAGGTGAGCAAGGTTTTTGGAATTTGGCTCACGAATTACATACGCAGATTTATAACGCCCTGAAACTCGGCGATAAATTCAGTGCAGCTCTAATGAGCGAAATGCTAATGAAAACTTTTACAACGCTCAAATCCATGCGGATGGGGTCAACGGCGTTGAATTACAGCGGAAAAGTCCCGTTGAAAATGCAATATGGTGAGATCAAACTTGTCGACTTGCACGGATTTGTTTCAGCTTACGATCTGGGTCCAGAAATCTCGTCTCAGGCGCGTTTGTTTGGCGAGCAGATCATTTGGGATTTCATGTATCTGGATACTGACATGGATGCGGCTTTAGCGGAAGATATTCTCGCCGAGATAAAGCTGATTTTGGAAAAAGCAAGCCAAGATCACGTTTGATTCCGTCAATCCGCTTTTGTTCTCTCCAAGAGAACACCGGTTATCGTCAAAAACAGGATAGACATTCCGAATAACACACCCCACGATTCTAATAACCTTTCATCATCATAATTGAGCATTAGGTCATCTTTGGCTTCTGGGTAATTTTCGCAGACTGTTTTCATCTTGCTATTTGGATCAAGCGGATTTTCTGGCATGTCGGCGCACAAAATGGTGGATTCGACAATTTCAGGCATATCAATGGTGACACCGAGTGCAGTAAGCGACCAACGTGTGGTGGTGAAATAAGACATCGGCTCAAAGCTATTGCCGCGTAAGTCGAAAACGGTTCCGGCAAAGAAAAACTGGAAGAATAAGAGAATGACCAGAACATAGATTGCCATTTCGCTGGAGCGGCTGATGGCAGAGACAATAAACCCAAAGGAGATGCCTGCCATCATGGTCAGGAAAAGGGTGATGAAAATCTCAAGTGTACCGTTGGTATAAAGACCATCTGAAGGAAAATCCATACCAAAAGAGAGAATTAGCAAATAGAGCGCAACTTGGATAACAACGAAAACGCTATAAATGGCGGCTTTGCTGAGAAGATAGGGCAAGACTTTCAGGTTAACCATACGTTCGCGCAGATAAATGCCGCGTTCTTTAACAAGGTCATTGGAGGGGACAAATAAACCAGTGAGTACGGCTTCGAGCCCCATCACAAAGACAAAGGTATTTGTTTTCGCAAAGGGGATGTAATTCTCGGTCATTGTTTTTGCCGCAGCGACAGGGTCAGCAAGAATGGACAGATCTCCGGTCAGGATTTCTTTGGAGCCGATAATGAGTTGCAGGGTACCGGTTAGGGGGAGTAACAGAAGAAGCAGAGCCAAAGTAATCGGGTCACTAAAAAGCACATTCAGCGAACGCTGTGTAAGGACTATGAGCTGACGTAATATATCGCCGAGACCAAATTTGATCTTGGGAAGCTCTCGTTTTGGCATTGCCAAAGCATTGGATTTTCGCGCTTCGACATAATTTTGGAATGCTGTAGGCTTGGTCTTCTCAAAAACTTCTCGCCATGTTTCTCCACTACGCTCGATCTTCTCATAAATGTCGGCGAAATCATCCACTTCGAAGAATTCCAGCGCTTCTTTGGAGGGGCCAAAGAAGACTAGTCGCCCTTGCGAAATAAACGCAACATGATCCGTCTGGACGATATTGTCAGTAGCGTGTGTAATGAGCATGACCGTGCGCCCTTCATCCGCCATGCGACGCAGGGTATGCATCATTTTCTTTTCAAGCCCTGGGTCAAGCCCTGATGTTGCTTCATCGAGATAGATCAGCTTGGGGTCAGCCAGAAGTTCCGCGGCGATGCTGACTCGCTTGCGCTGCCCCCCGGAAAGATTGCCAATCCGTGTTTTACGGATGGTTTCGGTATTCATGGACACAGTATCCAGCACGGTAGCGATGCGTTTTTTTCTTTCCTCTGCGTCAATACTGGCAGGGAGACGTAAGCGCGCTGTGTAATCGAGGGCTTTTTCAACCGTCAGGCTCATATGCAAAATATCGTTTTGTGGCACATAGCCAAGCTGTGCACGAAAGTGTTCGTATTCTTTGTAGAAATCTTGCCCGTTCAGCTTTACATCTCCATCACCAGGGCGGATACCAACCAGCGCATTTAGCAGGGTGGTTTTTCCGGCACCGCTCCCGCCAACGATGGCTACAAATTCACGTGGGAGAATCGATAAGCTGATATTGTCCAAAATGCGAAGTTTGCCTTTTCGGGTCTTTACTTCTTTTGATAAATCGCTCACATCCATTCGCATACCATTGCTGTGGTAGGGGGTTACTTCTCCATTCTGGAAGGTCAATAAAAAAGTCCCGATCTGGATGATGTCGCCCTCATGTAATTCGGTGGATGTGATAAGCTGCTCGTTGACGAAAGTCCCGTTACGGCTACCGTGATCGCTCAGGATGTAAACTTGCTCCCGTTTAAGGATGCTTGCGTGCTCGCGAGAAACATCGGGAGCGTCTAAATGGATGTCGCTTTCAGCATGGCGTCCGATCGTGATCTTTTTTTCCGCTTCCATGATCATGGAAGGCGCAGCTATTACAAATCCTTCTACGGGGAGGGATGCTTCATGTGGATTGAAAAAAGTTATTCCTAATGAAATACCGAAACTATCATCGCCGATGCGGATAATGGCATTGTCGTGCAAATCGGTGGGCGTATTTGGAGCCAAGGGGTGATTATTAAGCAGTGTCCCGTTGGTGCTATCCAAATCGGTGATTGTGAAGGTGTCACCATCACGCGCTAATTTGAAATGCTCAGATGAAACGAAACTATATCCAGCAGGGAGAGATAGATTTGCTGATGACGAACGTCCAATGATCGTAATTTCTTTGGTAATGGCGAAGAAAGTTCTTTCGCCCTTCGGGAAGCGAATATCTAAATAGGGTATTCCGATTGGTGCGTCAGTGAGCAAGTTGAAAGGAGAGAGATTCGTGTCAATCCTCTCTTCGGAAGAGAGCAAGGCTTCTGTTCCCGGCTGAAAGCGGATGCGGATTTCGTCTCCCTGTTCTGCAGATCCAATTAGAATTTCATCGTTATCCTTAAGTTGGGCTTTATTTTCCTTCTGACCGTTGATGAAGATACCGTTGTTGCTGCCGAGGTCAACTGCAATATATTCTGATCCCTCACGGCGGATTTCCAAATGTTGTCTCGAGATGGATTTGAACGCCGAAGGTGTGACATATTCGTTAGTTTCACCACGCCCGATACGTGTTACAGCGTTAATCAAAGGCAACTTTTCTTCTTTGCCATCAGGGAAAGTGATAATCAGTTGCGTGTGTTTAAGAAAAAGAGTGCCTTTATTTTCGTTTGACATGGAACCTCGCAGGTGACTGAATAGTGATATAGTATTATACAAGATAAAATTGGTCTAAAAACAAATCAGGAAGGTTTTATGTCTTTTGCTACACAGGAAGAAATAAAGAAAATGGTTGAAGTACAACTTGGTAAACGAGACGTGAAAAATAATGATCGTCTTGTAGAAGACTTGGGTGCCGAATCGGCCGATGTGGCTAATTTGGTTGCTGCTGTCGAAGAAAAATACAATATTTTTATCAAAGAATCTGAAATTGCGCGTATCTATACCCCTGCTGACTTATTTTCCCTAGTTCAAAATCACCTGAATGAATCCTGAACAGTTCACTACCCTAATTGAAATGCTGGCTTTTCGCGCAGAAAATTCTGCGGAGAAAGTTGCGTTTACCTTTAACGGACAAGCTCTTAGTTTTGCAAAACTCTGGCAAGATATAAATCGTTTTGCCTCATATCTATTGGCACAGGGCATAAGGCGTGGAGAAAGAGTCTTGCTTGCCTTGCCTAATAGCATTGAGTTTTTTTCTGCTTTTTATGGCATTCAACGGGCGGGTGGAATTGCTGTGCCTGTTTTTCCTGAAGCAGGCGCAGAGCGTATTTTTTCATTAGCAAATTTATGTGAAGCAAAAATAATTGTAGCGCCCTCCAATTTGCCTGCTGAGCGATTTTCTCACTTTTCTCAGCTTGCTGAAAAACGCAATATCACCTTAATTACCGTAGAAAATAGTATTGGCACATCACCGAATGCTACTTTCCCGGAGATCAACCCAGATGATATTTCCTTTTTACAATATACCTCTGGCAGCACGGGCAATCCGAAAGGCGTGATGCTCACTCACAATAATTTGCTTACCAATATTCGTCAGATGATTGCCGGAATGGAAATTACTTCTGACGAGATTTTTGTCTCCTGGCTGCCTGTTTATCATGATATGGGACTGATTTTGAAAACGATGGTTCCCTTTTATCTGGCTGCCGAAACGCATTTGTTACCAACTAATTTGCGGGATATTCATCCGTGGCTGGATGCAATTCAAAGCCATAAAGCCACTTATACTGCCTCACCTGATTTTGCCTATCGGCTTTGTCTTCGTCATGCAACTCCGAATGAGTACGATCTATCTAGCTTGCGTGTGGCGCTTAATGCTGCTGAGCCAGTTCGAGCGACAACGATGCAAAAGTTTGAAGAAGCCTTTGGATTAAAAAATGTGATGGTTGCTGCTTACGGATTAGCGGAAGCGACCGTGGGTGTTAGCATGTGGACATCTCAAACGCCCAAACGTGTCGATTCGCGTGGACACGTTTCCGTCGGCGTCCCCTTCCCAGATGTCAACTTGCTGATCGTTTCAGATGGGCAGATTCTGCCCCCAAACGAAATTGGCGAAATCGCCATCCGCAGCAAAGCCAATTCTCAGGGCTATTATTGCAATCCCGAAGAAACCGCCAAGCTCTTCTGGAAAGATGGATACTTCTTAAGTGGTGATCTTGGCTATCTTGATGAAGATGGCTATCTATACATCGTTAGTCGTAAGAAAAACATCATAAAGCGTGCTGGAGCAACAATTTCTCCGCAAGAGATCGAAGAAGTGATTGATGCCATGCCAGATATCCGCTTTTCTGCCGCCATCGGCGTGGATAAGGGAGGCATAGAGGGCGAGCAAGTAGTCGTTTTCGCTGAAATCCGAAATGGGGAGACAATATCACAAAATGAACTACATGAAATGACAATTCAGATGGTTTCAAGTTTTCATACCCATATGGGGTTTCGCCCTGCACGGTGCTATCTCCTTAAGCCCCGCAGTATTCCGCTAACCTATAACGGCAAGATTCAGCATATCCGCTTGAAAGAGAAATATCTGAATGGCGAACTAAAGGAACAGGAAGCTATTCTGTATCCGGTATATTGATATGATTATTGGGATTGGTGTTGATCTGGTTTCTATCGAAAAAATCGCCGAAAGTGTAAAGAGTGAGGCTTTCAGGCGCAAAGTATTCACCCCTGATGAAATTAAAAGCTGTGAAGAAATAGCGAATGCTGCTGAACATTATGCGGGGAAATTCGCCGCAAAAGAAGCCTTCATGAAAGCCATTGGCAAAGGCATTCGTCAGGAAGTATGGTTCACGCAGATAGAAATTCTCAATAGAGAAAGTGGCGCGCCTTATCTCCAGGCAAATGGTGAGGCCGAGAAAACTTTGCTAATGCTCGGGGTGAAGGAAATGCACATTAGCATCTCGCACGCTGAGGGCATGGCCGTCGCAATGGTCGTACTATCATCCAATAATCAAGCTCTATAGTCCAAATGTACTGCCAGGAGAGAACCTCCTCTCGTCTTTTGGATTACACACGAACAAGTAGTACTACTATCCCATACACATCAAAAACGATAGCCAGTACCCTGTTTCTGCGGCAGTCCCTGTCTGGTCCAATTGGATATTCAGGGATGACGACAATCCCCCCCACCAAAACATCTAAAACCCGTAAAAAGAAGGAGTACGCTCATGCTTATTTTCCTGTTTAGTATCCTTGTATTGCTCTTTAGTTGGACTACGGCCCACCTTTTCACAGTTCCGACAATTTACTTCGTCAGGACCACTCATCTTTATAATCTGCCTGTTTTTCAGAAATTGAGACCTCGTGCAGGTAAAAAAGCGGTCAGTTTTTTGCGAAAACTGATATTCGCATCTATTTTGATCGGGCTCGGTCTGCTCCTGACAGTTGTCCTTGGCATCCAACCGATTCACTTGATTTGGAAAAACTACATCCAGAACTTTGTGGATTTTGAGTTGACACAAACACTTATGAGCGGACTGCTGGACAATTTGGTGTTGGCACTCAGCATCTTTTTTGTTTTCCAAGTAATCGATCTCGTTAATGACTTTTTCCCAAGACTGTATCGATTATTAGAAAAGTGGCGTCATACCCGTTTTCGTATGCTTCGCTTTAAAAGCCTGGAACTGATTACCCCTGATCAAATTACAGACGGGTTGATTTCCCTGGCACGCTATTCGCAAATTGGGCTAAATATTCTACTAGGGTTGACTGGGTTGATTTTCGCCCTGTCAATTTTTCCTGGCACTCAAGAAATAGCCTCAAACCTGATTGAGATCTTCGGAGAAATGCTTGTAGGCGCAGGTGAAACCGTACTTGGGTATCTTCCTAACTTATTTACCCTGATTTTCATCGTAATCGTGACACACTACTTATTAAAATTGTTGCGGTTTTTTCATGAGGGTATACATTCCAAAAAAATAAAGATCGTCGGCTTACATCAAGAGCTGGCAGAGCCTACCTTCCAATTGTTGCGCTTCATCATTGTCACTTTTGCGCTTGTTGCTGCATATCCATTTCTGCCTGGATCTGATTCACCGGTGTTCCGTGGGATAACTATCTTTGTTGGTTTCCTGCTATCGCTGGGGTCTACTTCTTTGGTGACCAATATTGTCTCCGGGATCGTACTAACCTACACCCGTGGATTGCGTATCGGTGACCGCGTAAAAATTGGTCAGACAGTCGGCGATGTGCTGGAACGGACTCTGCTGGTAACGCGCATTCGTACGATCAAGAATGTGGTTGTTACTATTCCAAATGGGATGGTGCTAAATAATGAAATCATCAATTACAACGCCCCCATGCTGAAAGAAGGTCTGATCCTGAATACCACTGTGACGATTGGTTACGATGTCCCTTGGCGCAAAGTTCATAATCTGCTGATTCAGGCAGCTCTTGCGACTCACGGTATTCTGAGTGATCAAAAACCATTTGTGCTTCAAACCTCTCTGGGTGACTATTATGTCAGCTATGAGTTGAACACCTATACACATGCCCCCGAACGGATGGCAGTTATCTACTCAGAATTACACCAGAATATCCAGGATCAGTTTAATGAGGCGGGTGTAGAAATTATGTCTCCAGGATACACAGCATACAGGGATGGCAGTGAAGTTGTTATTCCAACTCAAGATAAAAATCATAAGTCAGCTCCGATACTGATAGCACAACCTTTCTCTGCCGTAGATACTAAACCGATTAGAAACTCCTGATGGTATATGCTAGATAGGCACAGGGCAAATCTAAACATTACGAGCGTATAAAATGCAGGTCCCTAATTTTCTTTTAGCCTTCGACAAAGTATAATAATCGGAGTTCAGTTTATGTGGAAAAGCAAGGGGAGTGATTAGTGATAGGCCTGTATACTTTTATCCGTATCATAAGGAGAAAGAAGAATGAATACTGAAGAAAAAACGAATCCCAATAAAAGAAAAGACGATGGCATGACAACTGGCTTAATACTGATAGCTGTTGGCGTCATATTTCTTGTGATGCAATATGGCGGTTTTCATATTCATAATTGGTGGGCATTATTTATCCTAATTCCTGTTTTCACCGCATGGAATCGAGCAATCAGAACATCCATCGAAGTAGGAAAAATAACAGAAGAATCGGTGCAAGCAGTTACAGGTTCTCTATTTCCTTTATTTGTAGCTGCAATCTTTTTATTTAATTGGGATTGGGGACGTGTTTGGCCTGGCTTTATTATTATTGCTGGCGTTAATGCTTTAGCCAGAGCTTGGGGGCAGAAGTCAGATTGAATTTAAATTTCAAATGACTGTACCTGATGTGAAATTAAGGAGTAATTCACGCAAAAAGGACCTTTACTCTAAAATCCCTGAGAGTTCAATGTCAAGATATGAGGAGACACTAGCGGGCTTTGTGCGATAGCCAAGGAAAAGCCGTTTTGTAGATGATGAAATTTCGGTTGTGAATTTGATTTCGTTCATCGTCATATTGACCTTATTCCCTTCTAACTCGATCAGCATGATATATTGCCGTGGTGTTCCCTCAAGCCACTCAATATTTTCAGCTAAATTCACCCAGGGATAGGTACTCTTTGGTGAAGATGTTGACCCAGAATAAACCTTGACATCTCCAGAATCAGCTGCCAAGGCATAGACTACAGAATCCACTTGAGGGTCAGCACTCTCAGAAAAGCCTATCCAGAACTCGCTTGAAATCAACTCCGAAACAAGTATGGTAAGTTCGATAGTTGCGTTGCGTGGTAGTTCTGTTGAAAGTCCATAAACCCCTGTTTCTTTGAAAGAAGCCAGACCAAATGATAAACCCTCTTCGGATGCCGCAATGCCAAGTTCGTCAATATAGGCATTATTGCAATTTCCATAGCCTTCGGGGGTGATTGGGGAGAGTGGTTCAGGCGAGAAAATCTCCCACTGATCCACGCATTCGAATAGTGGCAGGGATTCGACTTCCGTTGGCACCAAAATAGCTGTCTCCGTTTCTGTTGGGATAGAGACAGGGGGGTCAGGCGTTGAGGTAGCAGTAGCAGCCTCTATCGCTGCAATAGTAGACGTGGCAAGAGTTAATGTCGCTGTTGCCGTTGTAGGCGCTTCTGTTGAACGCTGAACTAGAGCTAGCAGGACAGGGCTATTCAAAAAGGTTGTGATGAGTGTGCCGATCAAGCCAATAATTGCCGCAATGATGGCTGGGTGAAGCGTATTTTTCTTAGAAGTGACTTCTTCTTTCTTTGGAGGGGTTTCTTCGGACATATTTTCCTTCCTATACATTTCTCTTAGAAATTATTCCGCATTGCCCTCATTATTATAATCAACATTTTCTTAACTGGGTATTTCTAAAACGCTTTTGGGATTATCCAGAATATTTCTGGATTTGACATCGCTAAGAAGTGCTCTTTTACTTGGGGAATATTTGCTCATAGCGTCAATTTTATGCAATAATAGTTCAACACCGAATACAGAATCAGGAGGAGGCAAAATGTTAAAGAAAAATTTCCCCTTTTATTTTATCCTGTTCGTTTTGGTTTTAGCTACCTTGTCTTGTTCTTTCTTTAATAAAATATTAGGAGGAGATAAACCAGAGAAATCGGAAGGGGCAGTGATGGGAAACATCATCAGTCAATGGGCCAGCAATGCATCTGCAAGTTCCGAATATGGAAACCCTGATTGGGCAGCACAGCAAGCCACAGGCGCGCCTGATACTCTCGAATGTGGTGACACGCCAACGGCCTGGGCTTCTGAAGGAAATTTCACGACGGAATGGTTGGAACTTCGTTATGATACACCGGTGACTCCAACCGAGATCAACATCTACGAATCGCACACTCCCACACAGGTTGTGCGCGTGGAAATCTTTGATACGCAGGGGAGCTATCACGAGGTCTATAGTGCCCAACCCAAAATGACCGATTGCCCATATATCCTGTCCATTTCAGTGCAGGAGGCAGATTATCAAGCCACAGGTGTAAAAATCACAATAGACCAATCCCAACTTAACCTGCCCTGGAATGAGATTGATGCGGTTGAATTGGTCGGCTATGGCGATGCTTCACCCGCTTTGGCTCAGGATGAAGAATTAGAAGAAGTACCTGATAGCCCGCCCGTGGACGCTCCCGATTTTGAATTGCCCATTGCCAACCCGGAGCAGGATCCCAGCTTCAGCATCTCATATTCAGGATGCAACGAGGAGGGGCGGGAAGAGGGCATAGATGTCGAAGTTTCAGTGCACGACGACAGAATCGATATCAGGCTCCGAGGTATTCACAAAAAATACGCGTTACTCACCCTGCCCCGAAACCTTGAAGATAATTATAGAGGCGATTTGACGCCATTTAAGCTCGAAGGGCGTGTTCCGCCATCCGCTGGCTTATATATTCGGTCAGTTTGGTGGTACGGAGAAAAAGGAACGATGCTAACTCATTACAATGCAGACGATACGCTTAGCGGCAGCGTGGATTTCGAGGGTACTAGAAAAAGTGGTTGTGCCTTTAACATGCACACGGAGTTTGAGCATATTGTATTGCGCGAATAAAAGTTCGAAATAGCTGATATTCTTTATTTATAGCGCCCGCCAACCCTCTGGCCTAAAGGCATCCCGCCCGCGATTCAGCGCGGAATCTAGCACTGTGAGCAGACGTTCTTTATCTTGAGGAAACCTTCCTTTTAGCGGCAGATAGTTCGATGCGTGATTGGTGCGGAAAATACAAGGATCTCTTAGCTCCAGCTTTTCAATTACCTGACGCAACTCTGCGAGCATAGCTTCGGGGCTTAGTAACTCGAATTCTCCCGCTTCCCATTGAGCATGGAGTTTAGTGCCAGGGACAAGCATCAATGTCAACATCGAGAAATAATCAGGGTTCATCTCAGAGACCACGCATCCGGTTTCAGTAGCATGTTCAATTAAAAGAGCGGAGCCGCCAAGTCCCAGAATGCCGATCACAGAGAGTTTGATCCCAGCGTCTTTGGCTTTTTGTGCGGCCTCGATCATCTCGTTTGCTGTGGCGCCTTTTTCTATGCGTTCAAGGATTTTGTCACTGCCACTCTCTAATCCTATATAGACAATCCCTAAACCTTTCTCACGAAGAATTTTCAACTCATCAGGCGTTTTTCGTAAAAGGTCACGGGCATTCGAATATATACCAACACGCTCAAGATGGGGAAAGCTTAATTGCAATTCATCGAGAATTTTTATTAAACGATCTGTTGATAAAACCAAGGCATCCCCATCAGCGAGAAAGACGCGCCGAGTGTTTGGTCGCATTTCTTTGGCGAGGGAAATATCTTCAAGAATTTCATCAAGATCACGGAGGCGGAAAGGCTTGTCCAGATATGTGCCGCAAAAGGTGCAGCGATTGTGAGAGCACCCATAGGTAATCTGTTGAATATAACTTTTTGCCTCGCTTGGCGGGCGGATGACCATACCGTGATAGCGCATGGGGATATTTTATCTTCTTTTTCAAAGTTGAGTGAAGCAGGACAAACACCATACCCAGAATAGGATGGAAAAATATTGCATTCCAAAACTTTTTTCTCTATAGTTTAAATATATCATCCACAAATAGGTGAAAGGAAGGCTCATATGGCACACGATAGTCTTAAGTCTGGCTACACTGAGTTAGTTGATCGTTTGAACTATTTTCCGCAAGGCGCACCCCAATCCGAAACCCTCAACAAAATTCTAAAGATACTCTTCACTGAACGCGAAGCGGACTTGGTCTCCTTGCTGCCGATCAAACCCTTTGATGCAAAAAAAGCCAGCCGCATCTGGAAAATGACTTTGCCTGAAAGCCAAAAAGTATTGGATGAACTTGCCAGTCGTGCCATTCTGGTCGATATCATCGCAAATGGAAAAATCACCTACGTTCTCCCGCCGCCGATGGCTGGCTTTTTTGAATTCTCCATGATGCGCCTGCGCGGCGATGTAGACCAAAAAGTACTCGGTGAACTCTTTTATCAATATCTCAACGTCGAAGAAGATTTTATCTGTGAGCTTTTCGTGCGCGGCGAAACCCAATTGGGGCGTGTCTTTGTCAATGAACCGGTACTTACTTCCGAAAATGCCCTGCACGTCCTCGATTATGAACGTGCCAGCGAAGTCATCCAGACCGCCACGCATCGTGGCGTCGGCGTCTGCTATTGCCGCCACAAAATGGAGCATGTCGGCCGCAGCTGCGATGCCCCCATGAATATCTGCATGACCTTCAACAATTCTGCCGCCGCCCTCACGCGCCACGGTTATGCCCGTCTTATTGATGTCAGCGAAGGTATGGACTTGCTCCAACAGGCTTATGAAGAAAATCTTATCCAATTCGGTGAGAATGTTCGTGAGCACGTCAACTTTATCTGTAATTGTTGTGGATGCTGTTGCGAGGCCATGATCGCCGCCCGTGATTTTGGCATACTCAATCCCGTCCACACCACCAACTTCCTGCCCGAGGCCGATGAGAATGTCTGCAATGGCTGTGGGAAATGTGTTACCGCCTGTCCTGTCGAAGCGATGACCCTTGTCTCTACCAACAATCCGCATAATCCCAAAATGAAAAAAGCAAAAGTGGATGAAGAACTTTGTTTGGGGTGCGGCGTCTGCCTGCGTACCTGTTCTCAAGAGGGATTAACGCTCCGCTCTC
>JABGQT010000077.1 GCA_018648685.1 Anaerolineae bacterium | reverse complement strand
CTTCCCTTCTGACAGACTTGATCCTTTTCGCCGTATCAACCCTTAACCGTTGGGCTGCTCTTCCTGTCTAGGTACTGTACTGCAAGGAGTCGAAACAAATGAACACAAATCAAAGGCGTAACGCCAGTCTGCCGATCAAACGAAATCTCGCGCTGATATACACCCTCTCTCTCATCATCGCCATCCTCATGGCGGCTGCGTCCGTCACCGGCCTCCTGTACCGCGCCGTCATATACTCGACGGACAATCTGCTTCAATCCTTTGCCTCCAATGATGTGGTCAATCTCTTTATCGGATTGCCAATCCTGCTTGGCTCGATGTGGTTGGCACAGCGCGGCAAGCTGATTGGGCTCCTTTTCTGGCCAGGCGCGCTTTTCTTTGTACTGCGCAACTATATTGTCTATGTCTTTGCTATCTCACACAATGTGGCATTCTTGCTGCATCTCACACTGGTCACGTTGAGCGTGTACACCATCATCGGGCTGATTGCAAGCATTGACGGGAAAGCGGTACAGCAACGGCTCATCGGTTCTGTGTCAGAGAGAGTCGCCGGAGGTGTCCTGACTGGACTTGGCCTCCTGTTCTTCTTGATGGCCATCAGCACTATAATCAATGTACTCGTCAGTCAGACGCCGACCACCGAAACGGAACTCGCGCACCATGTCGCAGACTTTTTGATTGCACCATCCTGGGGTATTGGTGGAGTACTACTTTGGCAGCGTAAGGAGTTGGGATACGTGACCGGCTTGGGGCTGCTGTTCCAGGGCAGCATGTTATTCATCGGATTGATCATCTTCTTTTTGTTACAGCCATTCTTAACCAATGATTCCTTCGTTCTGTCCAGCGTTGTTGTGGTCTTTGTCTTGGGACTGATCTGCTTTATCCCCTTAGCACTCTTTGTGCGTGGCGTGATATCAAGTCGCAGCTCGTCGCTCGTGTAGTTCGCAGGGTCAAGCAAAACTGGGAGTTTTTCAATCTGGTTCAGTAGGTTCTTGCCATTCAACGGGCCGCCCAACAACGGCTTGCACAGCTACCGCCGCTCGAAATCAGCATTCTACGCGCTTGTAATTGTTCTTGAAGCGGAAGCTCTTTCACAAGCCCCGCCGCGCTGGTGAAGCCAATCGGTTAACCCGCATAAGTTGTGTACAAAAACATTTCGATAAGATACAAATTAGTTTTTGAAGGAAAGTAATCATGAGAAACTCAATATTTTGGGATGTTACCGTTCCGCGAGCCATGACCATTTATGCTAACGCGATCTTCGTGGTGCTATGGGTCGGGTTCTTCATCGCATTGGCTGCGAATCGGGAATGGCTGGATGTGCTCTGGACCTGGGCGCAAGCATTACCTTTGGTACCAAAGATTATTGTTTGGATGTTTCTTCTCCCTATCATGGTGGGGTTGTGGGTTTGGGAATCTTCTTGGACTGTTTTTGGGCATCTGGTGGGGTTTTCGGGTATCGTTGTCTGGACGCTCGTGGCCGTGTTAAATATATTTCGAGTCTTCCGGTAAATATGTTTTCATTTTAGGCAACAGTAGTTCTGGTAAGAAGAATAGCCTTGATTGAAAATTCAAACAATTTAGCAATAACGTGCAAGGTATAGTGATGTTCGTTACGAAGATATGAAAAAACGCACGGGCCCATTAATTATTGAAATTCCTATAGCAAATGATAGAAAGCCGCCCAACCCCGCGTAAGCTGACCCGCCTTCGGCTTGGGGATTCGGCGCGATTTTTGCTCAGTTTTTTCAGGATAAAATTGGGTTGCGTTTGTAAAGTCGGCAGGTCAGCTTACGCCATCCGTTAGACTAACACATCCATCGGTGCCGAGATACCAAATCTCCGCACCGATTTTCTTTTCCCAAAATCTCAAACTATACAAATCCTGATAAATTTGTAAGGTACTTGAATTACAAGCAAATATCAGTAATAATGGTAGAAACTAAACGAAAGGAGGCCCTTATAGAAAATATCCACCCTTTCCAACCGCTGGCATCCATGTCGATAAACCGCGCCTGTGGCTACTCTCAGGAAAGCTTAACGAGCTAAATCAACAGACAGGTGCCTGCGGCATCAAGTCGATAAAAGAACATAACAATTGAATAAGCTAGTTGTTTGATAACAGCCTCATTGTTTTTTAGAAATGGGGCTGTTTTATTATTACTTATAGACTTTCGCTTTTGAACGAGTATAGAAGGGTGCGTACCCAAAGGGCATGCTATCGCACTAACTTCGACAAGCAGATGCTAATCGACAAGCATTTTTCCTGTCGAAGAGAAGATTATTATCGTTTTGGTGCGACGTACGCCCGCCCGAGCGAAAGTTCCAATTTAGCATTTATATATCCCCACCCTTGAAGCTAATGCGTTATCAAAGCATATATTTGGTTTTGCCAACCTTGCGAGAGTTGGCTTGAGATAGAGACAGTCAAAAAGGATCAACTCTCGCAAGGTTTTTATCCAAATAGCTCTCTTGATTTTGCATAACTCATATTACGCAGTTTACCCCCTCTGCCCTGAAGGGCATCTCCCCCAAAGGGGGAGAAATTGTCCCTTCCCCTTCGGGGGAAGGCTAGAATGGGGGCGGAGTACAAAAATAAACTAAAGACGGATTATGTGCGTAATATCAGTTGCATAAGTAAAAAATAATACCAGCGTCCTGAAATTTTCGGCTTTTCTTTCCCCTCCACAAAGACAATCTATACCCAAAAAGAGTGATACCTATAATAGGGATTTATGATAGGATTCGCCTCTCGCAACAGATATGTTTTCAATTGAAAATTGACCACTCTCAATTCCTAATTTAAAAGAGGCTTTCATGTTTGAACTTGAAGATGATCAAGTTTTACCCCTGATGAAAAAGCATGGTTTCTGGACCTGGTCTGCACAGGGAAAGGTTAATCCCATTCCCGTTACACGCGCCAAAGGTGTGTACTTTTGGGATGCCAAAGGAAATCGTTACCTCGACTTCAACTCAATGCAAATGTGTGTCAATATCGGGCATGGCGATAAACGCGTGATCGATGCCATGACAGAGCAATTGCACGAACTCGCTTACGCCAACCCAACAATGGCAACGAAGGTCCGCGCCCTGGCTGGCAAAACCTTGGCAGAAATTACGCCAAGCGGCATTAGTCATTTCCTCTTTACTGTTGGGGGTTCAGATGCCAACGAAAACGCCATCCGATTAGCGCGTGCCTACACGGGGCGACATAAAATCCTGACCCGTTATCGCTCCTATCATGGCGCAACAGCAGGGGCGATGGCTCTCACCGGCGACCCCCGTCGTCACGAATGGGAGCCGAACCTGATGCATGGCGTTGTTCACTTTCTTGATCCCTATCGTTACCGCTCCACCTTTCACCGCACCAACCCCAACATCTCAGAAGCCGATTTCACGCAAGATTATCTCAACCACCTCGAAGAGATCATCCAATACGAGGGAGCAAAAACGATTGCGGCAATTTTGATCGAACCAGTAACAGGAACAAACGGCATTATCATTCCCCCAGAAGGATATATGCAAGGGCTACGCGAGATTTGCGATAAACATGAAATTCTGCTGATTTCGGATGAAGTAATGACCGGATTCGGACGTACAGGAGCTTGGTTTGCCGTGGATAATTGGGATGTGACCCCCGACATCATCACGATGGCAAAAGGCCTGACCTCGGGCTACGCTCCGCTCGGCGCAGTCGGCATGACCAAGGCAATTTCAGCACATTTTAAAGAGCACGTCTTCCGTTCTGGGCTGACCTATACTGCGCATCCTGTATCATTGGCAGCAATGATCGCCAACGTCCGGGTTATACAGGAGGATAAGCTCATAGAAAACGCAGCAAGCCTAGGGTCGAGTCTGAGACAGATGCTGATCGAGCTAGGAGAGGGGCATCCCTCTGTCGGAGAAATCCGCTCTATTGGTTTATTTGGTGTTATCGAATTAGTCAAAAACCGTGAAACGAAAGAACCGATGGCTCCTTGGGATTCGAGCAGTCCAGAAATGGAAGTTTTCAAAAAGTTTTGCCGCAGAAATGGTCTCTTTGTGTCTGTTCATTGGCATACAGTGCTCATTATCCCACCTTTGAGTATCACCAAAGAGCAACTTGCCGAAGGCTTTAAGGTTTTAGATGAAGCGCTAAATATCACAGATGAGGGTATTATATAAGCATTTTATATGAATGAGCATATGTAACTTTTCGCTCGCCAAGACATCTGATAGAATAGCATCGTCATAATAAAGATATGTCCGTTATCGGGCAGAAATAAAATTCAAGGAGAAAGATTAAGATGAATGTAGAACCTCTAGGATTACGCGTCCTCGTGCGCCCCATTGAAAGTGAAGCCAAAACCGCGAGTGGCCTGATCTTGCCTGATTCCGCCAAGGAAAAACAACAGATCGGCGAAGTTATTGCCATCGGCAGTGACGAAGAGATCGTGGTCAAAGTAGGCCAAAAAGTCCTTTACCCAAAATATACCGGTACTGAGATCAAGATCGAAGGTGTTGATCACATCATCATGGAAGATGGCGATTTGCTCGCTGTCGTAAAATAAGTAAATATAAAGGAGAGTAACTCTCCTTTTATAAGATGACCAGAGCAGCGAACATAGACCATGATTGCCCTCTGGTCATTTTTTATTTGTAAGGGAAGTTGAGCGTAGCACCTCTTATGGACAGAATATTTAGAAGTTAGCAAAATCTTTCACTTCATTGCGAGGCAGCTTTACCGCCGAAGCAATCTCCAAGACCGTATTGGAGACTGCCACGTCGCAAGTACGTGCTCCTCGCAGTGACGTAGATATGCTAAGTTTTATATGCTTCATCCATTAGAAAAAAGATTGTTTATTTCGTAAAACTTAATGCCTTCGCATTAGCTTTTAGAAAATACGCAATATCGTATAGATTTTAGATAAAAAACTACTTCCAATTTTTCAGGAAGAGGAGACAAAACATGTTCTCACTAAATTTAGATAATTCAGAAGCTGCTGACGAAAGCGAAGTTTACGATGTTGTCATCGTTGGCGCAGGCTCAGCCGGTTTCACGACCGCTATATACTCATCGCGTGATGGCTGGAAAACGCTCATCCTCGAAAAAGAAGCAAGCGGCGGCTTAGCAGCAACAACTCACTCTATTGAAAATTACCCCGGCTTCCCGAAAGGCGTTGAAGGACCTGTGCTAATGGAGAACTTCCAGAAGCAGGCAGAACGCTTTGGCGCAGTACTAGAAGAGTTTGACGGCGTTAAAAATGTCTCAAAAGGTGATGATGGCGTTTTCACCATCGAAACTGATGAAGGTAAAAGCTACCGAGGCCGCACCGTTCTCTTAGCAACAGGCAGCGAGCCAAAGAAACTCGGTATCCCTGGCGAAGCGGAATTTTATAATAAAGGTGTTTCCTATTGTGCCACTTGCGATGGTCCCCTCTACAAAGATGAAGAAGTGGTCGTCATTGGCTGTGGGAACTCAGGTTTACAAGAAGCAGAAATTTTGCTCGAATATGCTAAAAAAGTGACCTTTGTAGAATTTCTGGATCATTCAATTGCCGAGCAAGTTCTCCAGGATAGAGTTAAGAGCCACGAAAAGACCGTTTGCAAATTCTCGCATATGGCAACAGAAATAAAAGGTGAAAAACTAGTTAAATCTTTGGTTGTCAAAAACCGCGAAACGGATGAACTTGTAGAAATCCCCGCTGCGGCAGTCTTCATTTATGTTGGTTATAAACCTTATACCAGCTTTGTTGAGGGTTTGGTCGAACTTGATAAATATGGCTATATCATCGCCGATAAACATATGAAAACTTCTGTCCCAGGCATCTTTGCTGCAGGTGATGTCGTTTCAGAAAACCTGGCACAAATCGCTGTAGCAGTAGGCGATGGCGCAAAAGCGGCTGTTGCAATTCGAGAGTATTTACAAAATCTGTAAAGTGCGTATTGCGTAAAACGTATTGCATAATGTCTTCACTAATTTCAGTAGTTCACGATTTCGGGTAAAATATTGGTCGGAATAGACATAACGA
>JABGQT010000180.1 GCA_018648685.1 Anaerolineae bacterium | reverse complement strand
AACATTTGAGTAATGACAGAGTTTTGTTCCCCCCCCCTGAACGCTTACAAAAAATGTTCAGAAGTTGTTCAGAAGCTGTTGGGGTTTGGTTTAGTTTTCCCCATACGATGATTTTGTGAAAAGATCAAACAGGTGGCTATCTCTGAGAAAGAGACTGCCACCTGTAGTTGCGTTTCCATAGAATTCTATACTTTAGTTTCGCCTTTTTATTGCTTATGCGAAGTTTTAGGCATTTTACTCAAAAAACACCCCTGTATGCGGCAATGCGAAATTTTCAAAACCGACATATATAGGGGGTAAAGAAAATTGGCAGATGTGGTGGGGATTTTGATATAGCGGGAACAAGCCAAAATCCACGCGCGAAACAAAAAAGAGCGGCAGATTCTTCTGCCGCTCTTTTTTCATCCTAAATCTGTGTTCTTTACTGCTTCCCGTGTCCACCGCGTCCCATTGATGCGCTCATAACCGCGTCATAGGCTTCCTGCGTCATATACTGCGGCTGGAAGGTTTCGCCTGTCTGGCTTTCGTATTGAGCAACAAAGGCACGTAGGTGATTCTCTGAACCGAAGAGCAAATTATCGTAGACCATGATGATATTGGCATCATCCGTTTCGGCGAGATATTCTTCGAGGTCGATAATATCAATCTCTTCAATGGCAATACCAACTTTGAATGCCTCTGCCAAAGAGACACTGCCCGCCTCGATCAATTGATCATAGAGAGCCTGTAAATCATCATTTTGAAAAATGCCAACTTCGTTCCCAACCGCGGGATCGGGTAACCCATAAAGCGAAAGTAGCGAATTGACGGCATCGGTGTGGGTCTGCTCGCTGGCAGCGATATTTTTGAAGATATTCACTCCCCACATATCATAGAGGGTGAGATAAACATCGAGAGCGAGTTTTTCTTCTTCACGCATGAAGCTCAAACCAGCACCTTCTGCTTCGCTGATAAGACCGCTTTCATTTACGCCGATGGCGGTCGCCATTGCATCTGCATCAACGCTGAGATAATCGTTTTCGTCCACTTCCATAATATCAGCTACTGGTTCTTCTGCTATTTCAACAGCTTCGACGGGTTCTTCTACCTCTGCAGAGGCAACAGGAGCGATAGGTTCAGACGCTGGTGTTACGGTGGGGGCACACGCACCCAAGAATATTGCACTCAAGGCGATGGTTGCGATAGTTAAGTTTCGTTTTACGTTCATTTTTTTCTCCTAGCTTTTATAAGCTGATTTTTTTAGTTAAACTTACATATATAAGCATACGAAAAGAATGTAAATAAATACCACCTTTATTGTAAAGTTTTATTAAATAAAAAAGCGACTGTTTTTTCAGTCGCTTTTGGTTATTACAATCGAATTGCCTAGTGGTCGCCTGCCCCGCCACCATTTGGCGGACCACCAACGAAGATGCCCAAAGCAGCAATCAAATCTTGCACAGAGACACCCAATTGAACAGCAGCGGCTTCAAGATCAGGAGGCGGAGGCCCGAGGGCTGAGCGGAGGGCTTCTTCTGTGACGCCGAGTTGAGCGGCGGCGGATGCCAAATCAACACCGGGACGCCCTTGTCCATCAGCCTGATTCAGTGCCCCAGCTTCTTGCCCGCTTGGAGGCTGGGTCATCGTCTCCGCCGCAACGGACGAGGGGTTGCCTTCGAGATTAATCGTGCTTTTATCACTTACACAGCGCACATAATTATCCACGCGGATGGCATCGCCTTGAGGTCCGTGCCCTGTTGGGTAATCAGATGCGCTGCCTGTTTTCGGGTCGCTGCGTTGTGCGCCTGCGCCGTGCACATCCATCCACTGACCGTTCATATTGCCCATCGAGCGCCCAAAATTGACATAAGCTGCATTCCCGCCAGAGCGAAGGTTAGCATGTGTTGTGCTGCTCCAAAAAGCAGGATAATCAACCTGCCCTGCTTCGTTTGTGATGCTCGAAATATTGAAAATCAGGTCTATAGCAGCTGAGTTAGATGTATCCGGTGAGCGGCTGTAATCCACGATGCTCTGCAATTCTTTCACATTCGGTAGACGCCAATCGCTTGAGCCGGCATAATCAAGGCTTTCGCAATATTTTAGGGCAGCTTCAAATTTCAGGCCTATACTGCTATCATTTTGCGTCCAGGATAAGCCTGTGGCATTATCAGAAATTGTGCCATTCCCGTTATCTGAAAAATTATTTTGCCCATAAGCAGTATTCCCGCGCACATAAATGACAAAGAAGGTTTTTTCACCACCACGCATTGCATTAGTTCCATAGCCTTTGATGCGCCCATCTGCAAAGTTGACACCGAACATGGTTTCATTGCCATTCATTGTGGTGCTAACGTATTTCGTGCTGGTCGCCCATTGCGAATCAATCACACGCTCTCCAGCACTCTCGTCACCATATTCAAAGTTGAAATAATCGGTATCAATGAAGGGGACAAGATTCGAGGCAGAGGGTCCACTCGGATCAAGCCCATCGAACTGTATCAGCGAATAAAGTTCTTTGATGGATGGAAGCCTCCAGTCGGAGTACCCAGCTAAGGTCACGTTCGATGCGCCAGCGACAGCTTGACTATAGGTCATCTTTGCGCCGGGATCCTGTTGCCACATCAACCCCGTCACGTTATCCGTGATGGTTCCATCGGAATTATTCGTGTAACTGGGCTGGCTTCCCTTATATTGAGCATCCTGCCCATAGAAAGACATCCCAGCATCTGGACAAGCGACTTGGCTCTGGGCATCGTAGCAATTTCCCTGATCGGTATCCACGATCGGATATGTTAATGATGCAGCAGATTGCGTATTCACAGAGATTGTCTCCGTCTGTGCAGCGGATGCGCTCTCTTTCTGCGAAGGTAAAACTGGCTGAGATTGCTCGACCACATCAGAAGAATTGCTCTCTGCTACAGGTTGCGAACCACAAGCGGAAAGTCCTATTATGAGGACGAGAAGAGTTAAAGAAAGTTTTTTGCTAAACATGATTTGCTCCTTTTCAGAGAACGGGGTAGTTGATACGAATAAGGTTTTCCCGTTCTATGCTAAGAGTATAGAGTAAAGATGTTCAGAAGTTGTTTAGAAGCTATTTGGTTTTGGTTTGGTTTGGTTTTAATTCTATTTATCTTTTCGTTCACCCCTCGTCTGGTATTATTCTCTTTCGTAGTCGAAAATGATTTTTTAAGGAAATAATGATAATGAATGGACTGATTGCTTTGGTTGGTGCTGGGGAATATTTGCCTGTAATGAACGAGATTGACCGCCACCTCCTAGCTTCGGTCAATGCTAATGACCGTGCCCCTCGCGTGGTCTGTGTCCCAACAGCAGCCGGGCAGGAAGGCGATGCCAGTATAGATCGCTGGCTGAACATGGGTGTAGCACATTTTAAAGCATTGGGAGCAGAGGTAACTCCCGTGCGGATCATCGACCAAGAATCAGCCAATAACCCACAATGGGAACCAGCATTGGAGAACGCCGATTTGATTTACTTTTCTGGCGGCAACCCAATGTACCTCTACGAAATAATGCAGGGCAGCCGAGTCTGGGCTGCTGCCCAAAAAGCCTGGGAGCATGGTGCTGTCTATGCTGGCTGCTCAGCCGGTGCGATGATTTTAGCAGATAGAATCCCCAACCTCCGCTCGGCAGGATTAACATCACATGAAGCGTTTCAGATTTTTCCCGCTACTTTCGTCATCCCCCATTTTGATCGGATGCGTGGATTTGTATCAGCTTATCTTTTTGCCGTTCGTCGGCAATTGAAAGATGGCCAGTTTATCCTCGGCATGGACGAAAACACCGCGCTGGTTGGAAAACTTGGCGGAATCTGGCAGGTAATGGGAGAGGGCAAAGCTCATCTGATTACACGCGATAATCAACAAGGTTTAGAAGCTGGACAAAAAATTTCATTTTCAACCTAAAGCTTTTTTTAGGGAAAAAAACGGGATTTCTCATGAAAAAGTTCCGTTTCTTTTTCATATACGAAGATTGTTTATCCGCCAGCGTGCTGGTATATACACCTTTCGAAATCTTCAATTCTTGCATCAACTCCAATACATTACGCGTACCTTGTACATTAATGGCGTAGCCAGGTTTTTTGTCACGTACACCAACTTTATACCAACCAGCAATATGATAAATACCGTCTACGCCCGTCATTGGTTCACGCATGGATTCCTTATCAGTAAGATCGCCTTTGTACAATTCAACGCCAAGATCAGCGAGATCTTTTGCTTTATCCACATTTCGTGCAAGCGCGACTACTTCATGCCCTGCATCCACTAAAAGACGAGTTACACGCCGCCTACAAATCCTGTTGCCCCAGTAATAAAGTATTTCATTTTTATATCTCCTCTTGATAAACTGGTGTTTTTTTATTTGTCTACCTTTTTATAAAAAATATCCCACTCTGCCCGATAAACTTCCTTCTCTTCATCTGACAAAAAGCTGGCTTCAATAGCATTGAGATTGAGCTGCCATAACTCTTCCCATGAAAAGCCTTGCTTGGCAAGGAGCAGATATTCGCTCGTTAGGTCGGTTGAAAACATGGGCGGATCGTCGCTGTTTACGGTGCAAAAGACACCTGCATCGACCAATGCACGCATCTGATGTGGTTGGTCAAGCGGCGTAACACTGAGCCGATAATTACTGTGCGGGCAAACTTCGAGCGGGATTTGTGTTTTAGCCAGATATTCAAGAAGTTTGGGGTTTTCAACTGCGCGTACGCCGTGCCCGATCCGCTCGACTTTCAGGTCGTTGATTGCACCCCAAACACTTTCCGCGCCTACAGTTTCTCCCGCATGTGCCACGATATGCAACCCCTGACGGCGAGCTTCATCGTAAACATCTGTAAATAAATTAGGCGGGAAACCAACTTCCACGCCACCGAGCCCCAATCCGATAAAGATGCCTTTTTCGTATCCTTTTAGGACAAAGTCCAGTACTTTATGACGTGTTTCAGGCGCTTGACGACCAATATCTGGAATGAAGCGTAACTCTATGCCATATTTTTCTTTGCCGTATTTCGCGCCTTCGATTAATATTTCAATTACTTCATCTTGCGGAAAATTGTCTAACATAAAAGATGCGCTCAGAAAAACTTCACAATATCTAATATTATACTCTGCCTGTTTTACCAGAAAACGCTTAACCATAAAAGCAAAATCATCGGCAGTTTGCATACAATTCATGGCCATCTCGTAGATATCGATAAAATGATTGAAGTCCCGAAAGACGTACATAGATTGCAACTCTTCGAGCGTCGCGGCAGGGAGCGTGACCTTATTGCGCCGAGCCAGTTCCCAAACTGTAGCGGCATCGGTTGCGCCTTCCAGATGGACATGCAATTCCATTTTAGGCATCGCCCGCAGGCGATCGGCGAGTTCAGTGGTAATGGGGTTGTTTTCGTAAATTGTGGTCATAAAATTTCTTCCTATATTTTAACAAGCTCAAAATCTGCTCTCGTATATTTCTTCCCGTTGATCTGCACTTCCAAGCTGTGCGCCCCAGCATAATGTTTTCGTGTACTGCGTTGCTGGAAGGAATGTTTTTTCGTGATCGTGATCGTCTCGCCAGCCGCAAGGGTTTTCTTCGCAGCTTTGAAGACTTTGGGGGCTTGTTTCCCGTTTGCCTTCATAAAGTAGACTACATAATCAATCATCACTTTGCTCGATTTCTCTTCACAAGATGTGACGGTAAATAAGAAAGTAATCTCATCACCGATGGCGGGGTTCTGATCGCTGAGTTGAATCTCGGAGACAATAATTTTCGTCTCAGGGTCGTAGCCCATCAGCCGCAATGCGCCGGGATGTCCCTGCTTGAGAATAGATCGCAACGAGTGAGAGATGACCCAGGTCATCTCTTTGCTGGGATCGGATTTTTGCCAGTTTGATAGCGTTTCTACGACGATATCGGGATTATCTTTGGCGATGTCATTCAGATTATTAGCAACCGAGCGGCGCACCATCAAATTGGGATCAGTTTTTAGCTTCTCTAATAATTGGATGACGGGCAACGGATCGCGCTGGAATTTGGGCAGGCGTGAAAAAAGTGGAAGCCGCGGGCGCGT
>JABGQT010000112.1 GCA_018648685.1 Anaerolineae bacterium | reverse complement strand
TTGTGAACTATAACATGGATGCCATTTTTCCATTTTGCGCTGAGGCAGCACAAAAAAGCCTATACTCTAATTATATGAGGCGTAAAAAAACTATGTTCAAGTCAAAAAAGTTCGGATTTATCTTATTGATAAGCATAGTTGTCGAGATCTTTCTAGTGCTGTCAATCGCTGGCGCAACGGGCACTGAACATTCTGTCATTGTTGACCAGGCTGGGGATGTAGGCTCAAGGGCAAGCATGGCAATTGTGGATGGATTCCCTGCGATTGCCTACGAAGATGGTGACGGAAACGAAATCAAATATGTCAGGGCTTTAGATTCTCAAGGACATTCGTGGGAAACTCCCCAAACTTTATCCTTGGGCGGGTCTATTGAACAGTATGGAGACAAGCTTGAATTAATCGTTGTAAATGGATACCCTGCAATTGCATTTTATGATTATGACGGAGAAGATCTGTATTTCATTAGAGCTACAGATGCGCAGGGTACCAACTGGGGAACGCCTATTTGTGTTGATTGCTCCAGTGATGATAGAGGGGAAGAACTATCCATGGCAATAGTTAATGGCAACCCCGCTATCGCCTACAGAGACTATGATAACGACACAGTGCTATTTGTCCGCGCTACAAATGCCACGGGGACTGCCTGGGGAGCCCCGGTGCTAGCCAGTGGGGTAAATGGATCGGATATTGAAATTGTAATTGCCGATGGAAGACCAGCAATCGCCTATTTTGACTACGATAACTATAATGTCGAATATGTAATTGCAGATGATAACAATGGATCAGCATGGGGGACACCAGTGGTTTTGGATAACACCATGGGGACTTATGATGAGTTAGCAATGACAATCGTCAACGGCAATCCTGCCGTAGCCTATTACGATGAAGATAGCGAAGTCATGTATTATATTCGGGCAAGCGATGCAGAAGGATCCGGCTGGCGTTCGCGCGTGGTCGTTAGAGCAAATGATAAAGTAGACTCGTATCATGATCTGGTTGTGATCGATGGCTATCCAACCATTGCCTACCAGCGCAACTCAGAAGGAGCGGAACAGCTAGATGATGACTTGGCATTAATTCAAGCTGCCGATGTAAACGGAACATCCTGGAAAGACCCCGTTATCTTGCTCTCGACAGGGGATATCGGAATGTACAACACCATGATTTCCCTCGAAAATGGACTTGGAGTAGCCACCCACGATGGTACAGATGAAGATCTATACTATTTCACTTACGTCGGGTCTGTAGATCCAGACACAGAACCACCTACAGTGCTATATGGTTCAAACACCTTCCCCTCGACTGGAAGCAGGTTTTCTACAGGACCTGCGCAGATCACAATCGAGTTCAGTGAGAATATCACCCAAGAATCAGCAGAATCAGAAGAAAATTATATTCTGATAGAAGCAGGCGAAAACGGCACCTTTGACACAAGTGCTTGCTCAACAACCATTGAATCTTCCACCATTGTTGATGGCGATGGAGATGTAGGAAGATGGGCATCTATGACTCTTGTTGATGGATTCCCCGCAGTCGCTTACGAAGACCATGATTCTGACGAAATAAAATATGTTAGAGCCTTAGATGCTCAAGGGAAAAGGTGGGGAGCACCACAAACACTTGATTTAGATGATGATGATATTGAACAATATTATACTAAGCTTGAGTTGCGGGTCGTGAATGGAAATCCAGCAATTGCATTTTATGATGATGATGAAGAAGACCTGTATTTCATTAGAGCTACGGATACTCAGGGCACAAATTGGGGGGTACCTCTTTGCGTTGATTGTTCTAGTGATGATACAGGGACAGACTTATCCATGGCAGTTATCAACGGGAACCCTGCTATCGCCTACCAAGACTATGATAATGATGCCGTGTTATTTGTCCGTGCTACAAATGCCGCTGGGACTGCCTGGGGAACCCCGGTGCTTGTGAGTGGCGTACGCGGTGATGATGTTGAAATAGTAATTGCCAATGGAAGACCGGCTGTTGCCTATTTTAACCATGATAACTACGATGTCGAATATGTGCTGGCAGATGACATCAATGGAACATCATGGGGCACACCGGTGATTTTGGATGATAGCATGGGCGATTATGATGAACTAGCTATGGCAATCGTCAATGGAAACCCGGCGGTTGTTTATTATGATTCTGATAATAAGATCATGTATTATATTCGGGCATCGAACGCGGATGGGGCAAGTTGGGCTACTCGTGTTGTGGTGAGAGAAAATGATCATGTAGGTTCTTACCATGAGCTGGCCGTGATCGATGGCTATCCAACCATTGCGTATCAGCGCAATTCTGAAGAATTGGCATTGATCCAAGCCTCTGATGTTGATGGGACTTCTTGGAAGGAACCCCGCATATTGCTTTCGGATGGAGATATTGGCTACTACAATTCTCTAATTGCCTTAGAAGGTAATGGCCTTGGTGTTACGTCATATGATGATGATGACGAAAATCTGCATTACTTCTCGTATTTTGGATCAGTAGAGCCACCTTTAATTGGTGCAGCAGCCGATGATACAAAAATCAGCGTCAACACAGCCAGCTATGATGATTCTGATCCATTTATAACCACTCTAGCAATTAACGATGGCACATCACTCCCCCTTGGCACATACCGTTTATTTGTTTGTGGAACGACATCGATAGAAGACCTCTCAGGCAATAAATTAAATGGTGGAACCAGCGATTCACCGCTCAACTTCACTGTTCAGACAGCCGCACCGTCCTTGCCCTCAACTGGATTCCGTCATCGCGAAGTTACCCAGCTCCCCAAGCAGCCTGCTGCCAAAGCCTACACCGCAACAGCGATGCTGCTCGAAATCCCCAAGCTCGGTGTGAATATGCCCATTATCGGCGTGCCGCAATCAGAAGCTGGCTGGGATGTGACTTGGCTCGGCAATAGTGCGGGCTATTTATCTGGCTCTGCCTTCCCCACTTGGGCAGGGAACACCGTCATCACCGGTCACGTTTGGGACGCCTACAATCAACCGGGAATCTTCTCGGAGCTGAAAACGTTGAAATATGGGGATCAAGTTCAAATCCAGGCGTGGGGCATGACCTACACCTACGAAGTGCGTGAGTCCAAACTCGTCACCGTAAAAAACGTGGACGCCGCCTTCCAATCCGAAGAATATGATTGGCTAACCCTCGTCACCTGTGAATTCTATAATCCCTTCAACGGAGAATATCTCTTCAGGAGAGCTGTTAGAGCCGTTCTTATCTCTGTTCAATAAAAGGCTCGTATCCCGAGCATCTCTTTGCGAGGGGCAGCGCTGTACTGGTGAGCGTCAAATAGTTGAAACTACGCTAAAAGAAAGAGTTCCGAGTTTTGAAAACTCGGAACTCTTTTACTTTAATGGAAAGATTAAATCTACTGCGTGAAATCGTAGCTGGGAAAAGAATCCGACAACGTATCAATAAAAGCATGATTGGTCCCACCTTGATGGCTGATACGCAGTTCACTTGCGCCATTGGTCGGATTATCATAAATAAAGATAATGCGGTCGTTATCCACCCACTCTATTTGGCGCATGGTTTGATTTACAGAGGTGATCGTGAAAACGCCCCCATTGATACTGCCAAGATAAAGCCCCGAATCTTCCACACTATGCGATGCGTAAAGAAAACGGGTTGCATCCGGCGTCCAGCCGCGGAATTGAAGGCTGGTGCCCGTTGCAAAAATAATATCGCCAGAGCCATCTGCATAGGCAATATGAATCTCACGCTGATTTTCAGTCGGCTCACCTACGCTCTTTGAATAGGCCACATAGCTCATATCCGGTGAAAAAGCGCCATCAGGCCAATCGAAGGGAATTGCCGGAATACTCCCCAATTGCGTTGCAGCAGAGCCATCTACAGGGATATACCACAGAGTAGTAGGTGGTGTTGGTTCAGTCAGCGTATCCTCGGGCGGGATCGAGACTCGTAACGAAAGAGAGTCAACTGCCCAGATCGGCGAGGGATGGTATTGGTATTCGCTATAGGTACCAACCAAGGGATAAGTGAGCACATTTGCGCGCAAATTGCTGCCATCGGTATTGACCAAACTAATATGATCTGGCGCAGAAAGCGCTATTTGCGCCCCATCGGGTGAAAAGGTGAAAGCGCCCGCCTGCCCAAAATCAAAAAGTGTTGATTTTGCCAGTGTATCGGCGTTGACCATACGCAGATCATAGCTTGGTGCATACCCGGGTCCCATAAAACGCGGCACCGTGCTGTAATAGAGCTCATGTGTTCCCGGGCGGAATTTGATCTGATCATAATCAAATCCATCGGCGGTGGCAAATTGGCTTGCGGCTTTGAGCGCATCCATCTCAGCCTGGCTTACGAGTAGCTGTGGGTTAAGTAAGCCACCATCCGAATTCACCACCCACAATTCATAAGTAGGCGGAACTGCTGATAACTCACGGACATAGGCAATTCGCTGTCCATCGCTGGAGATGCTAAGTTTTTGTGCATCAGTTGTACCGGTCAAGCCAACGCTGCTACCACCTTCCGTCCAGACATAAATATTGCCGTCTTTCACATAGGCTACCGTCAAGGCGGCTGGCGAAACAGGCGGCGGAACAGCTGTTGGTGGCGCTGCTTCTGCAGTCGGCGCAACAGGAGCAGGCGCATTATTATCTGTGGGCGCAGCCTGCGTAGCAGATATTTCTGCCGGAGACTCATCAAGTGCAGCTTGCACTGTTTCAGCAACCATTGTTGCCAAAACCACTTGCTCATCTACGGGTGGAGTCGACACAGTTCCGCAGGCAACCAAAAGAATACTTATAAACGAAAAAAGCATAAAAAAACGTATTGGCTTCATCTAACTTTCCTTCCTTCTAATAAAGAGTATATTTGTCTAAATTTTATCATAATCATCAATCTATGGTTTAATACATTCATGCTAAATACCCTCCATCAAGACAAACAAATTATCGTTCTGAACAAGCAAGCAGGCGTTTCTGTTCTCAACGAAGGTTGGGATGAGAACGCTCTTTTTCTTAAAGCAATGCTCGAAAAGAAATTCGGTCGCATTTGGGTTGTTCACCGCTTGGATAAAGTTACCAGCGGCGTGATCGTTTTTGCGCGCAATGCAGAAGCGCACCGCCATTTGAATACGCAATTTGAAAAACGAGAAGTGGATAAAACCTATCACGCCATCGTCGAAGACTACCCCGAATGGAACGAATATACCGCTCGTCATTCCCTGCATGTGAATGTGGGCAGAAAACACCGCACAGTTGTCGACAACCATCGCGGGAAACCATCCGAGACCGATTTTAAGGTCATTAAACAGTGGCACCCTGTCGGGCACAGGCAAGCCTACAGCATGATCGAAGCAAAGCCGAAAACCGGTAGAACACATCAGATCAGGGTTCATCTATCCACATCGGGACTTCCCATCGTCGCAGACATCCTATATGGTGCAGAAGAAAGCGATTTGATCGCGCGCGCCGCTTTGCATGCCTATGAGCTATCCATCGAGCATCCCGTAAAAAGAGAAAAAATGACTTTTACTGCGCCTTATCCAGAAGATTTTAAGCAGTTAATAGACCAATTAGACCAATGACCAGGCAAGTTAATTTATGGTATGCTCTACGCATAAAATTCACCATTTAGCCGTAGGTAAAGAAATAAACAGGATGACTCTGCGAGAAGCATGTACTTGCGACGCGGCAGTCTCACGCCCTAAAACAAGATTGCTTTGCCGAAAAGCATCCGCTCGCAAAATCATCAAGTAAAAGAGAACAAAATGACATCCCCAAAAAAAGATTCAGAAAAACCCGAAGAAGACATCAACAAAGCCTTTTTCTTCCCCGATCTTGACGAAATTCATAATAGCAAAGTTCTGCCGGAAGAAGTTCGCATTCTTGAACTAAATGCCGCGCCCTACCCCGATGGGAAACGTGTACGCATAAATCTTGAAACAACACCTTTTCTGGAAAGACCACATCTCGATATGGTCATCCTTGACCCCAGCGGTGCAGAAGCTGCCACAGCCAGCATTATCGAACCCATGTCCTGGAGACAAGAGTTCACCGTTCACCTGCGCACCGAGTGGCAGCCAGGCGACTATAAAGTCATGATGCGTCTCTTTTACCCCCCACGCGATGAAGAAGACCCCAAACTTTTTCGGCTGGATATTCCCGTCGAAAGCACCGACGTCAAAGAACTGGCATTCAAAATAGAAAAGAGCACCGAGTAAAAAAGTGGATAAATTTAAGAGATTCGCAATCCCTTTCTTCATTCTCATCCTATTAAGTGGATGCGCGCTCGGCGCGCCCGATTCGCTCGTGCTTCCACAGGGTACCGCTACCCAAACAGCCTTCGCTCCCGAAGCGGATCCCATCTCCACGCCCGTTATCTTCTCTGATTTCCCCGGCATTTTCATCCTCGCTATGGCAGAAGGTGCGCACACCCATCTTTTTGCCTATTCACCCATCGACCAGCCTTTGCTTCGTTTAACCTACGGCGAATGGGATGATATTACTCCCGCCCTCAGCCCGGACGGGAAAAAAATAGCCTTTTCCTCCAATCGTGGTGGCTATTGGAACCTCTACTTGCTTGATATTGAAAGTGGCGAAACTACCCAACTGACCGATACAGAAACTTACGATGGCGCGCCCTCCTGGTCACCCGATGGTGCCTGGCTCGCATCAGAAACCTATCTCGATGACAATCTTGAAATTCTCGTCCAGCCGATTGGCGATAGCAGCCAAAAAGCGATTCGCCTAACCAATGATCCCGCCGCAGATCATTCACCCGCTTGGGCTCCTGAAGGCAGAAAACTCGCCTTCGTCTCCACACGCGGCGGTGACAGCGATATTTATCTCGCAGATCTAAACGATGCCAACAGCAGCCGTTTTCTAAATCTCAGCAATACGCCCAAAGCAACAGAATCGCACCCCGTCTGGTCATGGGATGGAAGCAAGTTAGCCTGGTCTTCCAATGCTTTTGACAACCGCCCCAGCGGAATCTATATTTGGGGGAGAGAAAATCCCAATGTTCCTGCGGCATGGGTTGGCGAGGGCGATTGGGCAGCATGGAACGCGCGTGGCGATAGTTTGTTGACCATGCTCGAGGGCAATACGACCAATTATTTAACCGCCTACACTCTCGAAGGCGCACTGCTCTTGCAGCCATATCCGCTGATCGGTACATTAAATGGAATGCTCTGGCTCCCCGAAGCTCTCCCAGAGAATTTACCTGCAAATTACGCCCAAGCTGCTGCTGCCACACCTGCATCCGCTTGG
Organism: Anaerolineae bacterium; assembly: GCA_018648685.1. Classification (GTDB taxonomy): domain Bacteria; phylum Chloroflexota; class Anaerolineae; order Anaerolineales; family Villigracilaceae; genus Desulfolinea. Next base: position 34,031 of record JABGQT010000112.1, on the reverse strand, counting down.
GAAATAGAGCGCATCACGCCAGAAGCACTTTCCGTGCGGGAAAATCTTGTTCCCCTCGATGAAGTCCAAGCCCCCTACCCTCAACTTCACGACGCTGTAAACGAATCTTTTGAAGCCCTCCGAGAAGCCACCAGCACGCATACTGGCTGGGATGCGCTCGCTAATCTTGAAAATGCTTTTATTCCTATCACTACAGCTCTCAGCCCTGGCATGAACGAAGACTGGCTCTACACAGGGCGCGCTTTTTCGCTGAATCCGCTCATTGCAAACGCCGGCTGGATGGTTGCCGCACGACACGAAATTGGCCAACAAAGTTATTGGCGTATCTATCTTCATGCCCAAGTACAAGATGGTTCAAAAGGCATTCCACTCCATGACCCCGTTTGGGATTTGAGTACTCGCTATAACCTAGACCCTGCCAGCTACGAAACAGGCGGCTCTTTTGCCCCCGTCCCCGCAGGATATTGGGTCGATTTTACAGCCTTGGCACAAAATTTCGGCTGGGAACGTTTGCCCGCGCTTTCAAATTGGCGAAACTTTTTTAAAGGCACGCGTTTTACGCAATTTGTGCAAAGAGATAATCTCAGTTGGTATGAAGCCATGCTCGATCTCTACCCTCCAGAGATTTTGCTCACGCCCACGCCGCTTATGCCACCAACGATAACACCCTCACCAACGGGAGTTCCATCCAGAACGCCAAGGCCAACACGCACACCGAGTACGCCAACGCTGACCCCTACGCCGCTTTCCATTTTTGAATTTACAACGCCGACACCTTCGCCATGATGAAAAGTGCGTATTGCGAATTGCGTAAATTTATCGCTCTCCAATCAGGGATCTTCATCTTTTTCGCTTCCACTTGTCTGGCTACGCGCAAAAGAATAATGGGATTAGCCTTCGGCTTATTCGGCACACTCTTAATTTCGGCTTGCCAGGTGATCCCCGAGCAGCTTAACGAAGCCACGCCTACTCCGCCTATCCAACAGGAGGTAGAAGCAAGTTCACAGGAGAGCGATTCGCCTATTCCGACCCCAACGAAAATTCCGCCTGTCCGATTCACGATCCCCACCCCCGGCGCAGAGCCCGTATCCGATTGGCGTCCTCCGCTCTACCCCATCCCTTGGGCAATTTCCCCTGAAGATCATTTTTATTTTGTCCGTCCTATTGCCGCAAATGAGATTAACTGGCCCCTGCAAAGTTATCGCTACGGCGGCATCTTTTTTAACAATGTAGTGCATACCGGTATTGACATCCCGACCGAAAAAGGCACGCCCATCATTGCTGCGGGACCGGGCACTGTCGTTTGGGCAAATTGGGGCTTTTTTAGCGGCTGGGTCGAAAATAAAGATGATCCTTATGGGCAAGCAGTAGCCATCGAACACGATTTTGGCTACGAAGGACAGCCACTTTATACCGTTTACGCGCATATGAGCCAAATAGATGTCGTCAAAGGGCAATGGGTAGATGTGGGCGAAGAAATCGGCTTGGTTGGCGAGACAGGGCATACAACAGGGCCTCACCTGCATTTTGAAGTGCGGATGGGCAGAAATGATTTTTTCGATACCTTTAACCCCGAATTATGGATCGCACCGCCCCAGGGATGGGGTGTTTTGGTCGGTAATTTAATTGCCGATGATGGCTCTCCGATACGTCATTACCAATTACGCGTCCGCTCTTTTGAAAGTGATCGTATTCGCCGTATTCGCTCCTATGGACCCAAAATTGTGAATGGCGATCCCTATTATCAGGAAAATCTTGTGATGAGCGATCTGCCAGCAGGCTGGTATGAGCTGGAGTTGGAGTATGAAGGCGAAGAATTTCATCATCGAATAGAGATTTTCCCCGGGCAGGTCAGCTATTTTAATTTTGAAGGGCTGGACGGTTTTAACGGAGATTTGCCCGCAAAAGAAGGGATGGAATTCTGGACACCAACACCTGAAGATGACTGAGCATCTTATTTTCTTTTATAAAAATTGACTTTAGGAGTTTGTAAATGAAAACATATGAAACAAAGAATGGGGTTGAAGAGTATATTAAAATGTGCGAGGGCTATGACAATTCCAAATTCAAAGATCTTATACTAAAGCACTTAGCAAAAGGTAGCAGCATTCTTGAAGTTGGCATGGGGCCTGGAAATGACTTGGCATGGTTGTCTGAATATTACGATCTTACAGGCAGCGACTATTCAAAAGAGTTTATTAAAAGAGCAAAAATTCGTTTTCCCGATGGTGAATTTCTAATACTGGATGGCATTACTCTTGAAACAAATAAGAAATATGATGGTATTTATTCATGCAAGGTATATCAACATTTTGAGTTAGAGCTGGTCGAAAAAGCACTAAAAAGACAATCTGAAGTACTGAACGATGAAGGTCTAATAATTCATTCCCTTTGGATTGGCGATACAGTTTTTGATGACGGTGATATGCGCGCAATATATCATAATAAAGGTAAGTTACTTGCTTTAATTAACAAATATTTTGTCCTCCTCGAAGAAGTTGAATACGAAGAATTTGAGCCTCACGATTCAATCTTTATTATGGCAAAGAAAAGATAGAGGCAACAGAATCATTAAGATGAGTAAATTTTATGGAGCAACGCAAAATGGGTAACAAAAAATCATCTAAAAAGGCACCACCAGAAGGGTTCATAAACCTGCAGTACTCACAAGCGCTGGAAATGTATCACAAACAAATTTCTCTGTTTGTGCAGATAGTGACATTTTTAGTTATCGGAGATATAACTCTTGTCGGCTATGCTTTTAGCAACAAGAGTGCTGGTATTTTACTGGTTGGCGCATTATTTCCAATAATAATCCTATATTTATTTAGAAGGTTTAGAAAGCTAGCTCTCCCAGCATTATATACAGCTGTAAATCTTGAGCAAAAGTACGCTGGTTTAGGATTTGATTGGCTAGCAAGCAATTTTATTTCACTTGCCATTTCTCATGAAGCATTGTTGTCTTTACAAAAAATATGCTCTGAGGAAAGTGATGTCACCAAAAGAAAAATGCTTATGGACGAAAATATTCCGTCGTTAGGAAGGGACAAAGGTTTATCACGAATCGCACTTGTTTTTGCTATTCTCGGTCATATTCTCGCCCCAATAATCCTGATAGAGTTTTTTCAGTGGCAATTACTTTAGAACGGCAAGGGCTGGCTAACCCCGCGTTAAGTTGACCCGTCTTCGACTCCGGGTATGCGGGGCGATTTTTGGTTAGTTTGTTCAGGGTAAAATCAGTTTGCATTCACAAAAACGGCGGGCAGCTCACGCCATCGTTAGGTGGCTTAAAAACTTGGAAACCATGAATTCATCATATTCCCCTATGTCAAAAGAGAATGTTGAACGATATCTCAACTTCTTAAGTGCGAAAAGGCAAGAACCAAGTATTCAAGCATTATCTAAGCTTATCGAAGCACACTTGTTCAATATCCCATTTGAAAATATCTCCAAGCTCTACTACAAAGATGTTCGGATTCTGCCAAATCAGGGAGAATTTCTTGAAGGCATTGAAAGTTTTCATTTTGGCGGAACTTGCTACACAAACAACTATTACTTTTCTAAGTTACTGAATAATCTAGGGTACAACATAAAGCTGTGTGGGGCAGATATGTCTAATCCAGATGTTCATATTGTCAGCATGGTTACGCTCGGGAAACGTGAATATCTGGTTGATGTTGGCTATGCAGCTCCTTTCTGGATGCCAATACCAGTCGATTTAGATACAGACTACACCATCCATTTTGGGCAAGATCAGTATGTGCTGAAGCCAAGGGATGCAGCAAGATCTTCTAAAATGGAGTTATATCGGGATGGAAAACTGAAACATGGATACTTAGCAAAATCGGTTCCGCGCCAAATCCAGGAGTTTGAGCATGTTATTATTGATTCTTTTCGCGAGGAAGGAACGTTCATGAATGCACTCTTGCTTGCAAAATTCTCTCCGAAGCAGTCCTTTATTATCCATAATTTGACAGCAACTAAATATCAGGACGATGAATCAAACACAAGAAAATTAGAAAGTAAAAATGAATTAGTTCAAGTTGTGTATGAGTGGTTTAAAATCCCTAAAGAATGCACAATAAATGCGTTAAATCAATTGGATCTAACTCAAGATGCCTGGAATTGAAAGACAAACAATCAGCCGACCAATCCTGCATCAATTTGGCCTGCCTTCGGCTCTGCGAGTGCGGCTCGATAGACTTTAGGGAGAGGAAAACAGCGGAAAGAAAAGGAGTAGAAAATGAGCGTTTTTGAAGAACTGGCTGCAAATAAAGGGACTATTTCCAGCGCGCTGGGAAAAGCATTGGCAAAAAAGGTACTTCAGGAGGGACAGAGCGGTATTCTGAGCGAATGCATTGATCTGTCCACTTATGAAAAAGATGATGTGACATCAAAAAATATCCGTGCCGGAGCAGCAAAGGTCGTAGAAATTGTCGCAGAAAAACGCCCAGAGATGGTCGCTCCGCGTTTGGAAGACTTACTCCCCGCTCTATCTGTGCAAGAGCCGCAAACACGCTGGATGATCATCCGCACAATGGGATTTTGTGCCCACCTGAATAAAGCTACAGCACAAAAAGCAATTCCCAATGCCAAAAAATATATCGAAGAAAAAGAAGGACTGATCATTGCAAGCTCAGCCGATCTTTTTCTAGGCGACTATGGCGCTATCTCGAAAGAAGATGCTAAAACAGTTTTCCCTATTTTAGAATATTCTATGGAAAGGGCTGTAAAAAACGAAGCAGACTGGCTGCTCGAAGCCTTCTATAAACTTTATTCGAATCTGGGCGAAAAAGAGAAAAATTTAGTGCTGAAGTTTGCCGAAGACTGGCAATACTCCGCTCGAAAAAGCACCCAAAAGAGAGCTAAAAGGATACTAAGATTACAATAACCGCAGCAATGGGAAAATAAATGGTACCTTGGGTTTTCTCTTATTTCTTGACATGCTGAACATTTGTGCTAAAATTATTTCTACAATTACCCCTGTAATGAATGATAAAATAGCATTTGCAATTGTAGATCGCAATCATTCATACTAGATAGACTTTTTGGAGAAGAAAATGGCAAAGAAAAGCGAAAAAGAACTCAACGAGGCCCGTCAGGCAGTATTAGACAAAGCACTCAAAGATATAACCAAGCGCTACGGTGAAGGTTCGATCATGAAACTTGGCGATGCCGCCGCATTGGCAACAGAAGTGATCCCGACTGGCTCCCTTTCACTGGATATTGCACTAGGCGTGGGCGGTATTCCGCGAGGACGTATTACTGAAATCTATGGCCCTGAATCTTCAGGTAAAACAACAATTTGTCAGCATATCGTCGCTGAATCCCAGAAAATGGGCGGAACAGCAGCCTTCATTGACATGGAGCACGCTCTCGACCCCAGCTACGCTGCAAAATGTGGTGTAAATGTGGATGAATTGCTCATCTCCCAGCCTGATACCGGTGAACAAGCACTGGAAATTGCTGAAACATTAATCCGCTCCGGAGCAGTGGACATTCTTGTCATCGACTCGGTTGCTGCTCTGATCCCCCGTTCTGAAATTGAAGGCGATATGGGCGATGCGCACATGGGTTTGATGGCTCGTTTGATGTCACAGGCTCTGCGCAAACTTTCTGGTGCAATCCATCAAACAAAAACATCCGTTATTTTCACCAATCAGCTTCGCCAGAAAATCGGCGTAATGTTTGGCAACCCCGAAACAACCACTGGTGGCCAAGCACTCAAATTCTACGCATCAATTCGCTTGGATGTTCGTCGCATCCAATCTATTAAAGTTGGTGCAGAGATCGTTGGCAACCGCACTCGTGTGCGCGTGGTAAAAAACAAGGTCGCTCCCCCCTTCCAAAAAGCAGAATTCGATATTATGTACGACGAAGGCATTTCAAAGATCGGCGACCTGCTCGATCTGGCAACTGAAGCCGAAATCGTTAGCAAACGAGGTTCTTTCTACTCCTATAATGAAACTCGACTTGCTCAAGGACGAGAAAATTCGAAAGAGTTCCTACATCAAAACCCCGCGATGGCAGAAGAGATCGACGCTCTCGTTCGCCAACATTATCTCGATGAAGAGGTTGTCATGGTGATCGACGAGATCGAAGAGGACGAAGCCGAAGAATAATCATCCTGAAAGATATAAAAATAAAAAGATAAAAAGGTGCATCTGAAAATCAGATGCACCTTTTTCTTAACAACACAAGCTTGTCTTTACCCTTTCGGGCACTCGTGCGAGGCCGTTTTATCGCCGACCTGTACTCCGCTAGGGGTAAGCAATCCTCAAGGCGGTGAGGGAGACTGCCACGTCGGGCTAAAGCCCTCCTCGCAGAGACATAATTTGCTACTAAACTTCAAGGCAGCGATCGCGTTCACAAAGAACGTGAAGGGGTGGGCGGCTGCGGAACCAAAGCCATGCAGTTTGAATTAGCATCCCTGCGCTGAAGGCAATTAAGCCAACATATAGCCCTGTCATTTCTCCCCATGCTACGCCAGCCCATAAAACCAATCCGGTCGTAACCAAAAAGAGTGCAACGGCTTCTGAGATTCCGCGTGTTTTGCCACTGTTGAGCAAAACACCCTGATACCAGCTCTGGAGAGCGTTTAGGGCAGGCAAAAGGAAACCGATCCAGAGTCCGTTACGAGCAAGAATAAAGAGGTCAGGCGTGAGGGCTGAGACATCTTCCAACCAAAGACGCGAGAGCGGAGTCGCAGCAATAACTAGGATTATGGCTGTCGTTGCAAGAGAAAGAATAGCCGTATAGCGACGTAGCGGTTTTAGGGAAAGAGGCTCGTCAAGAAGTGCTACAACCACTTCGTTGAAGGCAACGCCCGTGCTGCGAAGCATGAAAATGAATCCAGAAACGACGGGCCAGACAGCGAGAGATTCTAAAGCCAGAGGCATTCGCCCAAGAGCGGCACTACCCATCGGCTGGATCAAAAGCGTGAGTAAGGAGGTCATGACCAAGGGGAAATAAAAGGCGGCAAATGCTCGGTATGTCAACTCAGGTTGAACAACGGGAGCAGGTTTTAAATCCACGTTGAGTACCGCTTGGACTCTAAATCCGATATAAATTGCTTCAGCGATAACACTGGCAGCAACGGCACTTGTGGCAACGACAATTCCATGTCCGCCAAGAAAGTAGCCAATACTGAGGACTAGAATATCCATCCCCAAACGAATTCCTGTACCGATCCCGATGATATTAGAATGACCAAAACGGATCATCACACCCTGATTTAGACGACGATAGGCGATAGACCATGTCCACGGAGTCATGATGATTAATCCGAGACGGGCAGGTTCGATGATCTCAGGTGGGGCATCGAGGAGCCCCTCAGCAATAAAATAATAGAAAGGGCTGAGAGCAGTAAAAAGGTGTAAGGCTGTCAGTAGTCCACCTGCGTAGAGCATAAATTTGCGTAGTTTAAGATAAGAAGCCCAATCTTTGCTCAAGGCTGTGGATGCGGCAAGCAGCATAATAACGGGCGCTTCAATGATGAGGGCAAGCGGAAAAACAATGCCGCCATAAGCTGCGAGATTAATTTTTGGCTCGGCAAGACGAGCAACAAATGCACTTAAAATGGGAAGTTCCATACCCATTAGAAGCCAGCTTGCAGCGAGAGGCAGCCAAACTTTATATATTCGGCGAAGAGAAAGGGGCGTGTTTGTCATACCAATGCTTCCTTTGATTCTTTGGGAAGCATAAAAATACTGGGAATGACTAAAAAGGCCAACAACGCGCTCCACAAAAAGGCGTTTTCCAAGCCGAACTTATCTCCGACCAAGCCTACAAGGATCGTGGCAGGAAAACGGGTTAAAAAAGCGAGGAGCATATAGGCTCCATTTGCAGAGGCACGGTGTTTCGGAAAATGATCTTGAATAAGGGCTAGAAAAACCGGGCCAACGGAAAGACTTGTAAACCCAACACCCAATAAAACAGGAATGAGCAACCATCCACTAACATTTAGAAATGCAATAATTAAAACTGGAGAGGCTATTGCAGAGTACAGCAAGACTGACCTTCTGCCAATGCGATCACTGATCGCTCCAATACTTAAGGCTCCGATCACACCTGCGCTTTCCATGATGGACAAGGCAGCACCTGCCAACCAAAGAGTTGCCCCTTTTAGATTCATAAAAATTGGGAGGTAGGTCGTCATACTGACTGTCATAAAAGTACGGAAAAGGAGAATAAAAGCCAAGGGAAGAAAAATAGTGCGTAATTTTGGGAGAACTTCTCGTAACCCGGTTCTTTCTTTCTTTTCAATGGGAATATCTTTGAGCCGCCAAAAGAGAATGATAGATGTGAGCCAGCCTAAAATAGCGATGCGGGACATGCCCTCCAATGTAAACGTAGTAACTGCCCAAACAGCAAAAATAGGCCCCAAGGTACGCCCAAGTTCTCCGCCAGCCATAAACCAGCCCATCGCTTTTCCTACACGATTTCCTGAAACGCGCGCGATCATGGCTGGCGCAGGCGCATGAAAGGAGGCGACGCTGATTCCCACAACAATGAGAAGCGCCAAGAGCGCATAATAATTGGGAGCAAGCCCCATCAGAGTCATTAATGTTGCCGTAACTGCCGGGGCAAATACTACAAAATAACGAGCGTTTGATTTGTCTGCTATACGCCCTATAAGAGGATTTAAAAGCGCGGGAAATTGCATGAACGCACTCAAAGAACCTGCCATTGTTAAAGTGAGGGAGAGCTTTTCAATGAGCAAAGGGAGCAGAGGTGCGAGAAAGGCAGAATAAACATCGTGAACAAAGTGTCCACTTGAAATAACAAAAACTTGTTCGCTCTGAAAACTATTATTTTCAGAGGCGGTTGTATCGAGGTTTTTGGGCATATTTTTCTCCATAATTCAGGAGCAAAACTATACCATGCAGCGGATATATTCGTAAGCATTTCAACCATTCTCTTTTACAAGAAAATGCGAGCAGACGGGTATAATCTCAGCCGAACACAAAAACATAAAAAACTTATCTTAAAACAAGGCTGAGAAATGCTTTTTGATATATACTGCACAAAAATTCATCCATAGTTTAAAGGAAAAATATGAAAAACAAATTCTTCGTTATCGGCTCATTTTTGGCTGGTTTGGCAGTCGCTACAGGCGCTTTTGGCGCACATGGGTTACAAAAAATGGTTACCCCTGAAAAACTCACCGCATGGGATAAAGCCGCCCGCTATCAGATGTATCACGCTTTTGCGCTCTTCTTTGTTGCCTGGACAATGAGTCAATGGCTGGATCAAGCCAAAACATTAGAAAATGCGGGGAAATTCTTCATTCTCGGCACAATCCTTTTTTCCGGCAGCTTATACATATTAACTTTTACAGGGTCGCTAAAGGTTTTGGGGATCAACTTAGCCTACCTTACCCCCATGGGTGGCGTTGCCTATGTTGTTGGTTGGTTTTTACTTATGAAAGCAAGTTGGCAGGCACAGAATTAAGTTGCTTTGAGCTATTCAAAATAGCAAAAATCTTAAACTCAACTTGACTTTAAGGGGGCATCTATGCTATCAATTAGAAAATTTAATTTTCGAGGTTATATATGCACCGTGAGCGTGTTTCTGATAATGTTTATTGGTTTCAAAGTGATGTTTATGCACAAGTCACAGCAGGGGTTATTGTTGGCCCTAAATGGTCGGTATTGATAGATACACTGGCACTTCCCGAAGAGTCCAATGCTATTCGGGAATTTGTTGAGCACAATCTCCAATCAAGTATTCGATATATCATCAATACCCATTATCATGCTGACCATACTTGGGGAAATTGCTTTTTCCCGGAAGCAACAATTATCGCTCATACAAAATGCAGAGACTTTTTAATAGAGCGAGGCATTCCCGCGTTGAAAGAAGCGAAGCAGCAGAATTCAATGTTTAAACAAGTGGAAATAAAACTGCCCGACATGACACTCGACGAGGGCAGGATGAATTTACAAATTGGGAAAAAACATCTGGAAATCATTCCCGCGCCTGGACATAGCGAAGACGGCATCGCAATTCTCGTCGTCGAAGATCGTGTTCTTTTTGGTGGCGATGCCTTTATGCCCATTCCCTACCTTCCCGATGGAGACACAGAAGAATTACGCGATTTCTACGAAACCGTGCGCGGAATGACTTTAGAGAATATTGTTCAAGGGCATGGTGAAGTGATCTTGCGCGGAGAAGTCGAATCTACCATAGATGGAAACCTTGACTATCTCAACATCATAGAAAAGATCGCCAGAACAGCGCTCCGTCGAAAATCCCCAATGGAATATCTGGCAAAACAAGATATAGAGAAATGCGGGAAAAGCCGCATATTGCTCGGCGGTCTTGCATCAGCACTGCATGAACAAAATTTACAATTCGCTTATCAAAAAGAACTAAAAAAAGAAGAAGCCGAAGTAGAAATGGTATAAAAAAAAAGCCCTCCTGCGAGGGCTTTTTCATTTTCAACACTTTGCTTGTTACTCTTCTCTTGCTTCCCCTTCACCCCAAACTTTTTCCTTTGCTCGCCAACCATGCAAACGCTCTTCTCCTGCCATTAGGCGCTTGATATTTGGACGCAAAGCCCAAAGTAGCAAAAGCTCTGCCAGTGCCCCATAAAGCACATAAATCCAGGGAGAAAGCCCCAGCCAGGCACGGATGGCAAAAATAACCATTGCTATCAAAGCAACGCTCATCGTTGTTACAGAGGCATAGCCCACTGCAAAAAAGATAAAAAGTCCAGCAGGAAAAACGATCAAAATCGAAGGTGCCCACAACCCCATCGCACCGCCGGCACTTGCAGCACCACCGGCACCACCACGAAAACGGATTTTTCCATCTTTACGCTCTGCCAAAAAGATCGAATAATTATGCCCAATAATTGCCGCGATCGGTGCAAGAACTTCTACCAAATGCCCTGCATTGAAAGCTCTCGCAATCCACACAGTACTTGCGGCCTTCAAAATATCCAAAACCCCTGTTGCAAAACCAGGCCAAAATCCCGCCGCACGCATCACATTTGTTCCCCCTGTTCGCCCACTTTCAACATCACGCACATCCTTCCCCGTTCGCATTTTTACGATCAACAAACCAACAGGAATAGATCCGATCAAATAACCAATTAGCACTACTAAAACCTGCATTTTTACCTCCAGAAAGACATTGTGCCAGTGATAACACAAATGTCAAAGCCCCGTTACTTTTTTATGGGAAATAGATACCGCTACACGCTTGTTTTCAACTTGCTCACGCTTAAAAACAGCCTCTACCCAAAGAAAATTCCGGCGCCAAGCACAAAAAACGCCATCATCAAAGGCTCTACCATCGCCCTACGAAGAGGAACACCATCTAGCAGAGCAGCCGCCAAATTTGTCAACGCATATAGTGGAGCCAACAAGAATATCCCATAACGAATAGGCGACAAATCCCAATAATGCAGCCCTGCCGCTAATTGGATGCCAATCAACGCAATTCCTGCCGCCCAAGCTATTTTCCATTCCCCGCCAAGACGCAAATATAAAGCCCGCGAACTAGCGAAAAGAGTCGCAAGAAATAAAGCCGGCAATAACGTAAAGAGGCGGATGTCGGCATAACGCAAAGCAACAGCCAAAATCAGATAGAGAGAAAAAGAAACCACCGTAAGCACAAGCATCGCGGTAGGATAATTTGTGTCGCCAGGGCTAACAACCACATATTCTGCCCAGAAAACAAGAACGAGAAGTACGCCCCCTAGACCAAATCCAACCCACCAAAGAGCTCCATCAGGAAGTAGGTAAAGCGGCATCCCCAAAACTAACGATGTTAGCATCGGAACGAGCCAATGCTCAAGAGTAGATTTCCCCTCCATCATCGGATGGCTTTTCAACAACCAATCTACACCCGTTGCCGTCAGCCCGGAAGCTAAGACGATCACAACCAGACGCAAGTCCACGTCAAAGCGGATAATCCAATTAAATACTTGAAAAGCAAGGGTATATACAGCTGTAGAGAGCAAACGGATAAGAGCAAAAGCTAATAAAACAGTTGCTGTTAAAACACTGATTCGATTGGTATCCGGGATATGACGATTTGTGTCCATTAAGCATCCAAAAATAAGAGATAGCCTCATTGTACCTGTCTCATAGACAGATGCCAAGAGTAACTCAATATGGTAAAATTGGTGGGTTATGAACTTACTCCATAATGAAGAAATTTCCCCGCCCCCCGGTATCATTTCCTCGATAAAAGCAGGCTTTGATATAACCGCCAACCAGATCGGAATTATTTTCTTTCCCATTCTCTTGGATGTTTTTTTATGGCTAGGCCCTCAACTGCGGATAGAGAAATTACTCCGTTCGTTACTTGTTCAATTTGCGTCCCTTGCAAATGAAGACTTCATCCCCGCTGCTGAATTTCAGCGCATACAAGAATCCCTAAACGAATTGCTCACTCTGAAAATCAACTTATACAGTCTCTTACGCACCTTCCCGATTGGAGTTAGTAGTCTCATGGGGTTATCTATTCCGGGAAAAACACCATTAGCAGAATCAAATATCCTGCAAATCGAAACTGCTTTTTCTTTTTTCTTATGGGCTGGCGCGCTAACCTTTGTCGGCTGGATACTCGGTAGTTTTTATTTTGCATGGGTTGCAAAAGTAAGTCTTCAAAAAGATGAAAATGATTTGCGCTGGTTTGGTAAAGTCATTTTACAAGCTATATTCCTTTCTATACTTTGGATGATCATTCTCATCACTTTTGGTGTACCGTTGCTATTGGTCTTCTCAATATTCACGCAAATTAATGCAGGCCTAGCCCAAGTCGCACTTATCTTTTCAGCCCTCTTTGCAATGTGGATTATTGTTCCTATATTCTTTTCAGCACATGGCATTTTTGTGAAAAACGAGAATCTATTTCGCTCTATGGTCAGTAGCTTTAATCTCTCCCGCTTTACACTCCCGACCAGTAGTTTTTTTGTTATCTGTGTAGCGGTGCTCAGCCAGGGGTTTAACATTCTTTGGCTAACACCATCAACATCTTCGTGGATGATGGGTGTCAGCATCTTAGGACATGCCTTCATCACAACATCCTTATTAGCAGCAAGTTTTATTTATTATCGCGATATGAGCGCTTGGCTTGAAATGCTTTTGGAAAAAATCAACTCTAAAAAAGCGACTTCAGCACAGGCATAAACGCCTCGGAGGTTTTTGTGGCTCAAGAAAATTCATCATATAAAGCAAAAGACATTCAAGTTCTAGAAGGCTTAGAAGCTGTTCGCCGTCGCCCCGGCATGTATGTCGGCGGAACAGATATAAAAGCTTTGCACCATCTCGTTTACGAAGTTGTAGATAATGCCATTGACGAGGCTTTAGCCGGTTACTGCGATGAGATCGCCGTTATCATTCACGATGATGAAAGCATCTCAGTACAAGATAATGGGCGTGGTATCCCCGTTGATACACATGCTCAAACGGGCATGTCTGCATTGGAAGTTGTAATGACCAAGCTCCATGCAGGCGGCAAATTTGGTGGCAGCGGCTATAAGGTATCAGGTGGCTTACACGGCGTTGGTGTAAGTGCCGTGAACGCACTTTCTGAATGGTGTGAAGTAGAAGTTAAAAGAAATGCTAAGGTCCACCTCCAACGCTATGAGCGCGGGATTCCGCAGGCAGATATCAAAGCTATTGGCAAAGTAAAAGCCAGTGAAACGGGCACCACGGTAAAGTTCAAGTACGACCCGTCAATTTTTGTCGGCGACTTTACCTATAAATTCTCAACACTCGTCCACCGCTTCCGCGAGATGGCATTCGTCACACGTGGGGTAAAGATCCGCCTTGTGGATGAGCGAGCAGATAAAGAAATGAACTTCTATTTTGAAGGCGGGATCTCTTCCTTCGTTCGTTATATGAATCGCAATCGCAATGGGCTTCATAAAGTTGTTTATGTAGAAAAAACGATCGAAGATATTAGCGTAGAGGCCGCAATTCAATATACCGACGCATTCACAGAATCGGTTTATGCTTTTGCAAATACGATCAATACAATAGATGGCGGGACGCACCTAACGGGTTTGCGCTCTGCATTGACTCGCGTGATCAATGATTATGCACGCAAGCACAATATCTTAAAAGAAAAAGAATCGAATTTTTCTGGTGATGATACGCGCGAAGGCTTGACCGCTATTGTTTCCATTAAACATCCTGACCCCCAATTCGAAAGCCAAACAAAAGTAAAATTAATGAATCCCGAAGTGCAAACTCATGCACAAAAGATTGTCGGCGAAGCATTTAGCACTTTCCTTGAAGAAACACCATCAGCAGCAAAGGCTATTATTCAAAAATGTCTTACTTCTGCACGAGCGCGGAGTGCAGCCCGCAAAGCACGTGATCTGATCATCCGCAAATCAGCTTTGGAAAGCTTGACCTTGCCCGGAAAATTAGCCGACTGCTCAGAGCGCGATTCCAGCAAGACCGAATTGTACATCGTTGAGGGTGATTCGGCAGGAGGCTCTGCCAAACAAGGACGTGACCGTCATTTTCAGGCAATTTTGCCCTTGCGCGGCAAAATTCTAAACACAGAGCGCGCTCGCCTTGATAAAATTTTAGGTAATAACGAAGTCAAAGCCCTAATTTCTGCGCTTGGCACAGGGATTGGCGATGGTTTTGACCTGGAAGGCTTACGCTACGGGCGCGTCATCATTATGACCGATGCCGATGTAGACGGAAGCCATATCCGTACTCTTTTACTGACCTTCTTCTTCCGTTATATGCAACCACTTATTGACGAAGGCCATTTATATGTGGCACAACCTCCTCTATATCTTATTACCCATAAACGTAAATCTCAATACGTATATACAGAAGATGAACGAGAAGACTTTATGCGCAACATAGATAAAGGCGAAAAAGTCGGACTACAACGCTATAAGGGTTTAGGTGAAATGAACCCCACTCAACTCTGGGATACAACCATGGACCCAGAACACCGCACCCTGCTCCTCGTCACAATTGAAGATGCTTCAGAAGCAGATCGCACCTTCGATATGCTGATGGGCGCAGCCGTTCCCCCGCGAAAACGATTTATCCAAACACACGCAAAGGATGTCCGCAATCTCGATGTCTAAATAAAACAACTTACACCCATAACAAAAAAATCGGTCTTGCATGAAGGCCGATTTTTTTGTTATGAAATAACCATCTTCAGCAAATACAATTTAGAGTAAAATGTCGTAAGGCTTTTTGCAAAAACTTTCTATAAGGCAAACTATGAGCATTACTCAACCTGTTGAAAAGAAAAGAAACTTCGATAAAGCATTAGAAATTTCAGTGCTTCTATTTCAAGCCATTGCGATCATCGCATTCATTCTGATTCTCATCTCCGCGACCAAATGGTTGAAAAGCCCTTTCATGGGTGCTTTTGTTGAACACAGCTTACTTTTTAACGGCGTAGGAACTGAAAGAGAAGATATAAACCCTGAAGCATGGCAACTTTTCAACGCAGGTCTTTCTCTCGGAGACCAACTAAAAGAAATTGATGGTCACACAATCAACTCGGTAGAAGATATAACAAATGCCCTAGCTCAACATACACCTAACGATGAAGTTCAAATTACTTATGAAAACATAGAAAAGGGTGAACTAACAAAAACCATTCAACTCATTTCATTCCCAAATACTGATAAATTCAAATTCTTTTATGTTCCTTACGGGATCGGCCTTGGCTATCTTCTACTCGGCTTATGGATGTCTCGCCTACGCCTTTCAGAAAGTCTCGGGCGAGCCTTTATTCTTTTCGCAACATCCTTTGCTCTTAGCTCGGCTGCTCTTTTTAATATCTACACAACACACGAATTTACAATTCTTTGGACTTTTTCCGTCGCACTTACTGGCGGAGCCTTACTGGATTTATCACTCAGCTTCCCCCGAGATTTTGATTTTGTAAAAGAAAATCCCCATATTCGTCGAGTCGGATATGCAATCGCTCTTCTTTTAGGCTTGCTTGCCATCCCAAGCATCTATAACACCCAATATCCATCTCTTTATATCTCCAGATGGCGATATATCTACGGGTTGACCGGCTTTTCTATTGTCTTCTTCATTGGCACCCTATTCTATCGCGGACGTACAGACAGATCACCTATTGCTAAACAACAAATAAAAATGGTCTGGTGGGGCATCCTGCTCTCCTTTGCCCCAATAAGCATCTTCCTGCTTTACTCATCGTTTGTCCAGCCAATAAACTTCTCTCCATACCTAATAGTGCCAGCATTAGGCTTCCCTATTGTTTCCGGCTATGCTATTCTGCGTTATCGCCTCGCTAAAATAGATTTTCTTATCAGTCGCGGCCTGGTCATCATCAGCTTATCAACAATAGCAAGCATAGGCTATGTACTCATTCTCTGGGGACTAAGTCTAATAGCAACAAAAAGCATTTCCCCAAACAATCCCATTGCACTCGGTGTTTTTATCGCTATTCTCGCTCTCCTAACACGTCCTCTGCAAGATCGCTTTTCAGCTCTCATTGAAAAAATCCGTTTTAAGGGGAAAGAAACACACCAAAAAGAAATTCAGGATTTCGCCCAGAAAATCTCAAGCGCAAAAAATCTTCCAGACATCACTACATCTCTACAAGAAACGATTTCTGAAAACTTATTTCCTGACCTTCTACACATTTATATTCATGACCCAGCCAGCAATCAATATATTGCTATGAACGCTGAAGGCAATCCCACAAGCGATATTCGTTTTACAAATCACAGTCCGCTTGTAAAGGCATTACTTACAGAAAATCGTGCATTCTATCTTGATGCAGCAAATCTCCCAGACGCACTCGAAAGCGAAAAAAATCGCTTGGCAATACTCAAAACATCTTTCTTTATTCCTCTCAAAAGCATTGATCGTCTTATGGGCTGGATAGCAATGGGATTACGACGCTCTGGGGACCCCTATCAGACTCACGAACTTGAACTCCTTGAAGACTTAAGTAACCAGGCTGGGATCGCTATAGAACGCGCCCAAGTCGTTGTCAATATGGAAAAGCAAGTTGAAGAGATGAACGCGCTCACCAGAATTTCTCAAGGGGTGAGTATTACACTATCCTTTAACGATGTTCTTGAACTTATTTTTGCCCAAACAACGCAGATCATCCCCGCTACAGATTTTCATATCACTTTGCATAACGAAACAGGTGACTATTTCTATTATGCATTCTGTATTGAAGATAATCAACGCCTCGATGAAAGAGAGAACGTCCCACTCCCCTACAATCAGGGAATTGGTCAATGGATTGCGCGTAATAGCCGCGCTATCCTTTCACAGGATTATGAACAAGAGTGCCGCCGTCTAAATGTCGTACCATCTTTGCAAAAAGTCTACCCCTGGATCGGCGTTCCTCTCAATGCAGGCTCGGAAACCATCGGTACACTTAGTATTGGCAGCCGCAATCCCAACACAACTTTTACCCCAAAACAACTTGACCTACTCCGTGCAATTGCCGACCAAACAGCCGGTGCAATTGTAAAAGCCCGCCTTCTAGAAGAAACGGAACGACGTGCGAAACAGCTTTCTACACTAAATGAAATCACGCAACAACTCACATCAACACTCGAACATGAGCCACTCCTACAAAACATTCTCGAAAGCGCGGTTCAAATTCTTGATTGTGAAGCTGGCAGTCTTTTTATGGTAGATGAAGATACGGATGAGCTGATCTTCACCGTTGCCGTTGGCCCTGCGGCCACAGACCTTGTCGGGAAACGTCTCCCCGCAGGGAAGGGGATCGTCGGAAAAGCAGTAGAAACACGCGCTCCAGTTGTTGAAAATAATACTCGTCAATCAACAGGCTGGTCTGAGACCACAGATGAAGAAACCGGTTTTTCCACTGAAGCTCTACTTGCAGTTCCACTTCAGATCAAAGGAAATGTCATAGGCGTTGTTGAAGTTATCAACAAAAAAGACGGCTTACCTTTTATCGATGCAGACGAAAGCCTTCTTACAGCCTTTGCAGGACAAGCCGCTGTCGCGGTTGAAAATGCCCGTCTATATACCCTTACAGACCAAGAGCTTAATGCCCGCGTTGAAGAACTTTCTATCATGCAACGCATTGACAGAGAACTAAACGCCAGCCTTGAAACTGATAGAGCCATGCGCACCACTCTGGAATGGGCAATGCGTCGCTCCGAGGCAAACGCAGGATTCATCGGCAACCTTAGCGAAGAGGGTATATATATCATCGCACAAGATGGATATGGTAATCAGCTTGAAAACTATGCTAAAAAAGCATTACCTCTCGAGCTTCCAACAATGATTAAGGCTGTAGAGAGTGGACTGCCAACAACAACACAATTGGATCCGATCAAACAAAGTGGCTTACTACTTAATGCAAGAACCCAAACTATTATCCCGCTTCGCCGCGAAGGGAAAGTCGTAGCGCTAATTCTCTTGGAAAGTGCAAATAAAAGCGAAGTTGACCTTGATTTCCTCAGTCGCCTTAGCGATCATGCTGCTATCGCCATCGCCAACGCTCAACTCTATGCAGAAGTTGAAGCGGCCAATGTCGCTAAAAGCGATTTTGTCTCCTTTGTTGCCCATGAACTTAAAAACCCGATGACCTCTATCAAAGGCTACACAGAGCTAATCGCCGCTGGAGCTGTTGGAAAGATCAATGATAACCAAAGCAATTTCCTCCAAACGATTCGCTCTAACGTTATTCGAATGTCTACCCTCGTATCTGACCTAAATGACAATTCAAAAATTGAAGTGGGCCGCCTACGCATAGACTTCAATGCCGTTGACCTCTCAGAAATTATTAATAATGCCGTTCGCTCTACTGAAAAACAAATTTCTGAGAAAAAACAAACAATCAGCGTCGAAATTCCAGAAAACCTTCCTGAAATTTGGGCTGATGGCACTCGTGTTGAGCAAGTACTCGTCAACTTTCTAAGCAACTCCTATAAATATACGCAGGAAGAAGGACATATCATTATCGGAGCTGAAGAAGCCAACAACCAGTGGGATCCAGATGGTGCCCCAAAAGTTGTCCACATCTGGGTCAAAGACAATGGGATAGGCATGACCGAGGAAGACCAAAAGAAAATATTTACCAAATTCTTCCGCTCAGAAGACCAAAAAGCCCGAGAAGCGCCTGGCACAGGCTTGGGTCTCAACATTACCAAGAGTCTCATCGAAATGCAAGGTGGGTGCACTTGGTTTGAAAGTAAATTTCGAGAAGGCACCACCTTCCACTTTACCGTACCAATTGCAGAGAAATAGGTTAAACCATGACCCTAAGAGCAGCAGTAGGAAGTGCGCAAGCATTTGATGGAAGAGAAGCTGGCATACAAGCCACCCATAACGCGCTAAAGAAACTAGGCGAAGGCACACCCTCGCTCGCCATAATTGTCACTTCGCGTTATTACGACGCCAAAGAAGTTGCAAAAAGCATAAATAGCCTTCTGGGAGAGACGCCAACAATAGGATTATCCTCTGCCTCTACACTTACCCAAGAAGGTCAAATCAAGAACTCAGTTGCTGTAGCATTACTCAGCAGCCCCGATATAGAAGCAACCGATCATTGGTTATCTGGCTATGCTCAAAGCGGACGAGAAACCGCATCGCTCTTGCGTGAGCTTGCTACCGTTACCGATAAAGAAGATAAGCAGATACTTTTCTTTGCCGATGGATTCAACGGCGACGCCGAACAAATGTGTCTTGCCCTAACTGGTGATCCCCTCTCGATCACAGGTGGCCTCTCCAGTGGGAATCCGCATACGGGCATCACATCTCAAATTGCCGGAATCCAGGCCGGATCAGGGAGTCTTGCCGCCGCGCTCATCGAAGGGAACCTGAAAATTGGAGTCGGCTCCGATCATGGATGGAGACCCGTTGGCAGTCAATTCCGCGTTACCCGCTCACGTGGTTTTTGGATTCGTACACTCGATGGTCGTCCTGCATCAGAAGCATATTCCCAGCTTTTTGGCTACCCTGCCCGAGATTGGGGTTTTCCGCCGCTCAATTATTTAGTCCGGCTCTATCCTCTGGGTATTGACCAAGGGCAAGATTTGCAGATCCGCTCGCCTTTGCGCGTAGAAGCCGACGGAAGTTTCCGCATGAATGCCCCTATCCGCGATGGCGTTGATGCTTACTTGCTCACAGGCAGCCCCGCAACCTGTCTTGAAGCCGCTCAGCGTGCTGCACAAAAAGCCCGTCTTTCGCTCGAAGGAGCAAAACCAAAACTCGCATTAATTCTAGCCGACATCTCTTGGCAAATGCTTCTCAAAGCTCATGCTGGTGCTGAAGTAAGAGCTGTACAAGATATTCTTGGCGCAGATATTCCCATTATCGGTGGCTACACACTCGGGCAAGTTACTCCAGGAAAAGATGAAGCCCCACCCGATTTTCTAAACCAACATATCACCGTAGTCGTCTTTGGTGAAGAAGAAAGAGAAGATGACACAACGCTTACCATAACAAAGTCTACTATCAGAAAAAAACTAGAAGAAGAGTAATGTTCACACTTTCCCAAAGAAATGAAGCCGAGTTTCGTACAAA
Source organism: Anaerolineae bacterium (assembly GCA_018648685.1). Lineage (GTDB taxonomy): Bacteria > Chloroflexota > Anaerolineae > Anaerolineales > Villigracilaceae > Desulfolinea. The sequence continues at coordinate 13,530 of JABGQT010000112.1, read as the reverse complement.
ACTCGGCTTCTGAATTTATGCTCAACTTTGCATAAACTTTGCGCTTAGACTTTGCCTAACGTATAATACAAAACATCATTGAGTTGACCATTTCCGAGTGCGGAAATTTGCAAATAAGTCAAAGCTCGCTAATACCACGTTTTACACATTCTTATGCCACAAGAACTCGAAAAAACATCCCCAACAACGCCACCTGAGCCAATAGCCAAGACGCGACCAACACGCGCCCAACGTCGGCGCGCGGCTCGTAGACGCAGCGCAATTCCTTCCAGCGTAGAAGGTCGCTCAAAACTGCTCGAAAATCTTGTTCAGCGTGCCTATCCCTCTTATGAATTCTTCATCTTCGCCGTTTTATGTGGAGCAATTCTAGGCTTGGGCTATCTGCTGGATTCGCAGGCTTTTCTCGTTTTTGGCATTCTTATGGCTCCGCTCATGTCTCCAGTCGTAGGGATGATCCTCGCCTCTGTCAGCGGCTCAGCAAATTTCTTTATCAGAACACTGGGGGCATTTTTCATCGGCAGTATTCTTATCTTTTTCACAGGGGCGTTGGCCGGTCTGGCTGCACGCATCTGGATGCCACTGACACTCACCCAAGTTTTTGTCCACTCACGTCTCTGGTGGCCAGACTTGGTTGTTCTTGCCTTAGGTTCAATCTTGCTCGCCGCCTCCTTTGTGCGCTCAGAGAAAAAACCCTTTTTGCCGAGTGTAGTCGTTGCTTACGAACTCTTTTTGCCCCTAAATGCAGCCGCCTTTGGGCTTGCTAGCGGCATTGGCAATGTTTTTCCGCAAGGGCTTTTTGTCTTTCTCGCACATATTTCTTGGGCAATGTTTTTTGGCGCGCTGGCTCTTTTCTTTTTGGGATTCCGCCCGCTCAAAACATCGGGATGGCTCTTTAGCCTTTTGATTTTTGCACTGCTCCTCGTTGCTTTGGGAGGCTTACTTCTGCCGGGGACAGATTCTTCGTCCACAAGCGGAATCCAGCCCACGTCCACGCGCGTAGCGGAGGTTGTTGGGGGACTGCCAGATGTTTCAGCCACAGAAATTTCCCCATCGCAGACTCCCACCCCAGATGCGACATCCACAAAAAAAATCGCCGAGCCGAGCGCGACCCTGAGCTTGGTTGCTTCTCCCGACAGCACTGCTGAACCAGAATTTACCGCCACACCCACCCTGACAGCCGAGCCAACCCCGCTCTATGCATTAATCGCTTCAAGCAGAGGTGGCGGTGCCTATTTGCGACGTGAACCGGGCGGCCCCGTGATCTTGACGCTTTCAAACGACGAATTGGTGCAAGCCCTAACCGCCCCGCTGGAATATGACGGCGAAGATTGGGTGCAAGTAAAGGTTTTGCGCGGAAACGAAAGTTTTGAAGGGTGGATCATTCAATCTGTATTAAAAACTGCTACTCCCTCACCGGATTGGTAGAAAACAATATGTCATTGCGAGCCGATGTTTTTCGGCGAAGCAATCTTTTCTATCTAAAAGGGAGATTACTTCGCAAAAAGACACTCGCAATGACATTATTTTAATTATATGGAGTAAAACATGCCTATTCATTTCGGAACGGACGGCTGGCGCGCCGTTATCTCAGATTCTTTTACTTTTGCCAATTTGCGAATGGTGGTACAAGCCATCGCTGATGCCGTTGCTTCAGGGCAATTCGACAAGAAAAGTAACGGAACCCCAGCACCTGACGAGAAGAAATTTGTAGTTGGCTTTGATACCCGCTTTCTCTCAGATCGTTACGCTGGAGAAATTTCGCGCGTTTTAGCGGCAAATGGTTATACTGTTCATCTCACCAATGCAGATGCGCCCGGGCCTGCCGTTTCTTTCGCAGTCAAAAATTTGAACGCGGTCGCTGGTATCATGGTCACAGCTTCTCATAATGCACCGCGCTATAACGGCATTAAACTGAAAGCCTCTTATGGCGGCTCGGCTTTGCCTGTGCAATGTAGACGCGTGGAAGTTTATATCAATGACAACGAAGAACGCGCACGAGGCCCGAACTTGATGAGCTTCTCAAAAGCACGCGAAGCTGGCTTAATTAAGAAATTCAATCCCCTGCCAGATTATTATGCGCACCTGCGTACCTTGATCGATTCTGATTTGATTGCTGATAATCCCCAAAAATTTGTTGTCGATTCTATGTATGGGTCTGGTCGCGGTGCAATAAAAGGCTTTTTGCAGGGAACAGGCTGTGAAGTCGCAGAGATCCGCAATAAAATGAATCCTGGTTTCGACGGTATTCATCCCGAGCCCATAGGCGCAAATTTAAGCGCACTTGCGAGCGCGATCAGTACAGGGATGGGAGATTTCGGTCTCGCCACAGACGGTGATGCAGATCGGATCGGCGCAATGGATGGGCGTGGAAATTTTGTTGATCCGCACAAAATTATGGCACTTGCACTCAAGCATCTAGTCGAAGTGCGCGGCATGAGAGGCGCAGTTGTGCGCACCGTCTCTACAACACGGATGTTGGACAGGCTAGCCAAACGCTATGGACTGAAAATCTACGAAACACCCGTTGGATTCAACCATATCGCCGATTATATGATGAGCGAAGATGTACTCATCGGCGGCGAAGAATCGGGCGGGATTTCCTTCAAGGGACATATCCCCGAAGGCGATGGCCCGCTAATGGGCTTATTGCTCGTCGAAATGATCGCAGCAGCCAAGAAACCTCTCCATGAAATGGTACAGGATTTACTAGATGATGTCGGCCCTGCCCATTATCAGCGCACTGATCTGCGTCTTAAACGCCCCGTCGAAAAAGCGGAAATGACCGAATATCTCACCAAACAGGCTCCCGTCGAAATCGCCGAGCAGAAAGTGGTCGAAGTCAGCACGAGCGATGGCGTGAAATATATCCTCGCCGATGATTCCTGGCTGCTTATCCGCCCCTCTGGCACGGAACCCGTTTTACGCGTCTATGCAGAAGGGCGCAGCGAAGAGACAGTTAAAGCACTTTTGGCCTATGGAGAAACGGTTGCTGAATCAGTTGTTTAACATCATTCTTAGCAAAGAAAAGCAATCCCTCATAGAGTCTGGGAGATATCACGTCGCCGCATAGCAGCTACTCGTAATGACGACGTACTCCAATGAAAAAACCATCTTATCCACTCGCTATCGCCGAAGCTATCCTTGTCAATCTGATTTGGGCATCTTCCTTCATCATCGTTAAACTCGTCCTGGACGAAATCAGCCCGCTGACTATCAGCGGGCTGCGTTATTTTATCGGGGCGCTGATCTTATTGCCCTTTATGCTTCGTGAAAAGAATCCGCCCACCTCGGCAAAAATGTGGGGCTGGCTGCTTCTACTTGGCATCAGTCAATACACCATCGGCAACGGCGCGATCTTCTGGTCGCTCGAATATCTGCCCGCGACAACCGTCTCCTTTTTGATGGGCACGATCACTATCGCCACGCTAATTGCCGGGATATTTTGGCTCAAAGAAATTCCCACAACCATGCAAATCGTTGGTGTTTTTGTTACACTCCTTGGCGGCACATTATTCTTCATCAATGGAGTGAAAGTGGGCGAATTAGTAGGATTAGCGATCTTCTTTGCGGGTATGCTGGGGATCACCTTTTTCAGCATTATGGGACGAAAATTCGCCCGCGAGGGAACGGTCAGCACATTGACACTAACGGGCGTACCGCTCGTGTTGGGAGGCGTGGTCACGCTTCTCATCGCCATCCCCCTTGAAGGGATTCCCTCCGCTTCGCCCTCCACCTGGGGCTTGATACTCTTCCTCGCAGCCATTAACACGGCTCTCGGCTATTTTCTGTATAATCATGCGCTGCAAGTTTTGACCGCAATTCAGATGAATATCATCTTGAATTTAACGCCGGTCTGGACAGCCATCTTCGGCTTCTTTCTCCTCGATGAGCGACTTGGGCCGCTGCAAATGGCCGCGATGGCGGTCGTCATCATCGGCGTGATGCTGGTGCAGATGAAGAAGAAGCGTATTGCGTAGTGCGTATTTCTTAATGCTTTTTCTTCCGCAATACGAAATACGTCCTTTGAATCCCTTGTCACTTTTGAAACCTTTGTCACTCTTATACCCCTTGGAGCCTCTATGACTCAAACCTTCCCCCACCCCACCGTCGGCGCATTGATCTTCAACCCTGAAGGCAAAATACTCCTCGTCCGCTCACATAAATTTCACGACAAATACGTTGTGCCCGGCGGACATATCGAAGTCGGCGAAAAGATGACTGATGCCCTTATCCGCGAAGCCAAAGAAGAGACCGGGTTGGATGTTTACGACCTTGAGTTCATCTTCTTTCAGGAATTCATTCAGGATGAATCCTTCTGGAAAAATATGCACTTCATCTTCTTCGATTTTGCCTGCAAAACAGATTCAACAGATGTCGTTTTGAACGATGAAGCCCAATCTTATGTTTGGATGACGATGGAAGAGGCACTGGGGCTACCGATTGATTCTTATACGGGGAATGCGATCAGAGAGTTGATGAGAAAGAGAGCTTTATAATTTATAGGTATCTACTATGAATTCAACAGCTTTTTGGAAACTAATCGATGAAACACTGAAGGCAAGCAACGGAGACTTATACAAGCAGTCAGCTCTACTAATTCAAGAACTAGCCTCGCAGTCACAAGATTACATCCTTGGCTTTAAAGCAATATACGACCACCTGATGGACAATGCTTATGATGCTTCTCTTTGGGATGCCGCTGACATTATTGGTTGTGGATGTAGCGAGGATGGCTTTGAAGACTTTCGAGACTGGCTCATTAGCCAAGGAAAAGAAGTTTATGAAAAAGCTTTAGCTGATCCTGAAAGCCTTGTGGATAGGGTTGAAATACACCAACAGGCTCAATCTGGCTTGTTAGGGGGCGTACCTTGGGAAGCGTATGAACAAAAAACTGGACAAGAGATGAGTGGAAGCTTTCGTGAGCGCCCTGAATTGAAAGGCTCAGTGTTGTCGAAAAAAGAGAGAGAAGCAAGATTTCCAAAATTAGCAGCCAAGTTTGATGACTGTGACAAAAGAGGAGCCGTATGGGCTGCGTGGCCAGAGGACGAAGAGCCATATTTTTGAAAAACATTTTCTCTATGTTTCAAATTCGAAATCACATTAGTATTTTAGCGACAGCTTTCTTCAGGTTTTGAGAGGCAGACATCCGAAGTCTTTGAGACTTCGGATGTCTGCTTTTCTCCACTCTCTGTGTTAAAATAGCCCCCATGAAATCTCGTCACAATTATCTCTACTTCTTCGCCTTTCTCCTCGCCGCCACGTTGCGATTTATTCAACTCGGCACGTTACCCTTAACCGATACAGAAGCGACTTGGGCGCTCCAAGCCCTCTCTGCTGTGCAGGGAGAAAAAACGCTATTTGGCGGGCAGATTGGCTATATTGCTCTCACCAGCCTCCCCTTTTATGCGCTTGAAAGCACAAATTTTCTCGCTCGTTTTTGGCCTGCTTTTGCGGGGAGCTTTATTGTCTTTTTGCCCTACTTTTTTCGCGAAAAACTTGGAGAGCGAGTTTCCATAACCGCCGCTTTTTTGCTCGCAACCGCTCCCGGATTGGTTGCCGTATCTCGTCAAGCCAACGGAACAATGCTCGCGCTCACCTTCGGCGCTTTCGCTTGGGGAATGTGGAAAAACGACAATCCAAAATGGGCAGGGATATTTGCCGGAATCGCATTGCTCGGCGGCGCATCGGTCTGGATGGGCTTGCTAGGCATCGCCCTGACATGGGCCTTAGCCCAAAATCTCATCCCCGAAGAGGATGTTGATGAAACGGAATCAAGCCCAAACCAAGAAGGAAATCGCCGAGACGATCTCAAAACAGCAGCCATCTTTATGGGCGGCACAATCCTTCTCATCAGCACACGTCTATTTCTCTCCCCAAATGGATTAAGCGCATGGTTTACCTCACTTGCCGATTATCTACGCGGCTGGCGTTTTGCATCTGACGTTCCTGCCCTCCGCATTTTTGGCGGGCTTTTTGCCTATTATCCCCTTGCTTTATTCTTTGGCACCATCGCCAGCGTGCGCGGCATTTTGGAAAAGAATCGTTTTAGCCTGGTGCTCAGTTTATGGTCAATCGTTGCCTTTACGCTCGCTTTGATTTACCCCGCTCGCCAGGTAAGCGACCTGATCTGGGCAATTTTGCCACTCTGGGTTTTGAGCGCAACCGAGATAGTTCGTTATTTTCGAATGCCTCGCTATGACTGCAACGAAACCTTTGGCGTTTTTGCACTCACTTTTATTTTGCTAATCTTTTCATGGCTCAACCTTGCCAAAACAGGGCTTTTACCCCAAAATTTTGAGTTCACGAACCAACACCAACTTTTATTGGCTGGTTCGCTCGCCTTGCTCTTTTTGAGCCTTGCGCTCATCGCCTACGGATGGTCGGTAGAAGTCGCCATACTGGGCGGCGTTTGGGGCATCTTGCTGATGTTAGGGATATATACCCTTGGCACCGCCTGGGGCGCAACAGGATTACGCACCCCAAAAGGAGTCGAGATCTGGGACTCCGCGCCGCGCGTGGCCCAAGCTGGCTTGCTCCACCAAACAGTAGCGGATATTTCGACTTGGTCTCGTGGAGATGACCAAGCCCTTGATATTGTCATCACGGGGATCAACTCCCCCGCCCTAAATTGGATGCTCCGCAACCACCGCGTGGAAGAAATTCTCTCTCTCGATCCTTCTACCACGCCCGATCTTGTTATCACCCCAAAAACCGAAGAGCTTGCCCTCGCTGCCAGCTATAGAGGCCAGGATTTTATCTGGCGTACCAGCCCCGACTGGCTAACAATGAACAGTTGGGCAAAATGGATGATTCTGCGCGAAGTACCCAAACAGTCTGAAGAAATTATCTTATGGGCACGAAACGATCTCTTTTTTGATAGCCAGAATCAGTAGGCAATATTCAATGGTCAGCTCCAACAAGAAAAAAATAACGAAAAAGCGAGATAACAAAAAACAATGAAACCAAAAACAATCGCATTAGATGGTCCCGCAGCATCGGGCAAATCGACTGTTGGTAGCCGCGTGGCAGACGCCCTCGGCTATCTCTTTTTTGATACCGGCGTCATGTACCGCGCCGTAACGTGGACAGCCCTTCAGCGCGGCGTTGATCCTAGCGATAAAAATGCTGTCACGCAAATAGCCGAAAATGTCCCCATAGACGTTCTCTCCCCATCTCAAAAAGATGGGCGCGCCTGTGACGTGATTGTCGAAAAAGAAGACATCACCTGGCAATGCCGTCGCCCCGAAGTAGATGCAAATGTATCTGTTGTCGCAGCGAATGCCGGGGTACGTGCTGCGCTAAGTAAACAACAACGTCGGATCGGTTTACGCGGAAAAATTGTTATGGTTGGGCGCGATATTGGCACCGTCGTCATCCCCGAAGCTGAGTTGAAAATTTATCTCGATGCTTCTGCCGAAGAACGCGCCCAACGCCGCTACGACGAGATCATCGCGCGCGGCGAAGTAGCAGATTACGATGAAATACTCGCCAAAGTCAAAGAACGTGACCACGTTGACAGCACGCGCGATGTCGCTCCCCTCCGCCCGGCAGATGATGCCGTGATCATTGATTCAGACAAGTTAAATGCCACTCAGGTATTTGAAGAAATTATGGCTCTTTCTAAATGAGCGAATATCGGCTCACCCCCAGCGTAAAATTTACTCGCCCCATCGTCAAAGTCGCCATACGGAGCATTTTTCGTATCCTTTCACCAATTAAAATCGAGGGCAAAGAAAATATCCCGTTCGGCAAACCCTATATTCTGGCGATGAACCATGTTTCAATATTTGACCCGCCCTTCATCGCTACATTTTGGCCCGAAATGCTCGAGATCATTGCCGCACAAACAGCTTTTGAACGACGTGGACAAAAAGAAATTCTGGAATGGTACGGCGTAATTCCCGTCCATCGCGACGAATATGATCGCGCTCTGCTCGACACAATTTTCTCCGCTATCCATTCTGGGCATCCGCTTTTGATCGCCCCAGAAGGCAGCCGCTCTGGCGAAGTTGCCATGCAACGCGCAAAACCTGGCGTAGCCTATATCTTTGAAAAGGCACAAGTTCCGATTGTCCCCGCCGGGATTATTGGCACAACATCCGATTATTGGGATCGCGCCAAGCGCGGAAAACGCCCGCCCCTCACCCTGCGGATCGGACCTGAGATCAACTTGCCACCGATTGTCAGCAAAGGTAAGGAAAGACGCAAATCCCGTCAAGCCAACGCTGACTTGGTCATGTCACATATCGCAGGGCTTCTTCCTGACGAATATCATGGTGTTTATGCAGAAAGTGTTATAAAACTAACATAAAACTCATTCATTTAAGGCTATAATAGTTTTTCAACGCTCATGCCTAGATTTATCAGCGCACTCTCCCTTGAATCACCTTTTGTCAACCCGCCCACCCTTTTTGGCTGGGTAATTTTTGCGGGTCTTTTAGGTCTCATCATCTGGCTTTCTTTACGTAGCAAAGAATATCAGCCTGTCTGGGAAAAAAGTTCACGGCTGCGATTTGGGGGATTACTACTCCTCACGGTACTTGGTAATTTATTTCTTGGCATTTACGTAAAACCTCCCTCTCTAATGCCTGTGCCAGGCATTCCTCTGGAAACTTATGGCACGGCAATGATGATTTTTGGCGCACTAGGTTGGGTGATCGCTGCGGGGACTTTAGGCCCAATTCCAGCCCTTATTTTAGGCATGATCGCGGGGCTTTTCCGTGCCTACCTTGATACACATACCTTATTCACAACCTTGGAAATCGGACTTTTGGCAATGCTTTTTAGCATCTCTGTGCGCCAACGCTATCGTACCTCGGTCTTCAAAATTCTTCGTCAACCCATATTTGCATCTGTAGCGTTAATTCCACTTTTTAGCATATTGGTTCTGACAGGAATCTTTTTTAGCAAATCGCATAGCGATATAACAGCTCATCTGGATTTTGCGATAAACAATACAGGTGTGGCAAGTCTTGCGCTCTTGGGCGAACTTTTATTTGCAGGGATTATCAGCCAATTTCTTCTATTTATATCTCCTGCCAGGTGGGGGCGCAATCAGGCATTAAAACCTTCTCCGGCAGAAGAACGCATTGAAACCCGCTTCCTGATCGGGATGGGAACCTTTATCGTCGTGCTTTTGCTATCTCTCCTCATTGGAGATTGGATCGTTGCAGGGCAAGCAGCTCGCCGCATGTTAGGCGACCGTCTCGAAAACACCGCAGAAATTGCAGCTGAAAGTGTCCCTTTCTTTTTAGAGACAGGGCAAAATTTAGGTGTACAACTCGCAGAAGATCCAACTCTTCTCTCTGCAAACAGAGAAGAACTCGCTGTTTTGCTTAGTTCGAAAATCCGCCTTGTTCCCTACTTTGACCAACTTTTTGTGGTGGATGCCTCTGCAAATATCCTTGGAGAGTATCCGCCAACGACAGAAATTTCACGCCAATTAACACAAGAAGAACTTAGTGGCATTATCTTTGCCTTTAGCGGAGTGCTAACACAAACCTACACGATCACACCGCTCAATGAAGGCGACTCTGCCCGCGTCTCATTCATCATCGCTATCCCCGATGAAGAATCCACGCTCAGCCGTGTTCTCATTGGGCGAACAAATCTAACTACAAATCCGATCACGCGCCCGATCTTGAACAGCCTCGATAGCATGACCTCTATCGAAGGACAGGGCTTCCTGATTGATGAAAACGGGTATGTTCTCTATCATTCAGATAAGAACCTTATTATGAGCCGGTACGAAGGGGAGTACAGCTCCGAAGCAGCTTTCTATGATGGCACATCTACTACAGGGACACGCGAATTAGTTTTTTATCAACCTGTCATCGGGCGTGCCTGGGCGGTCGTGCTGAAAGTACCTGCAAGCCAGGTACAGCAACTTTCTTTGAGAATTGCAGCTCCACTTTCTTTGCTCATTCTTATTTTAACCCTCCTTGCATTGGTTGCGCTAAGATTTAGTCTGCGCATTATTTCTCGCTCGCTTCAAAACCTTGCCAGCGAGGCAGGGCGCATTGCAGAAGGAAAACTTGACCACGTTCTGGAAACCCCAGGCATGGATGAAGTCGGCCAGTTGCGTCGTGCCTTTGAGCAAATGCGCATTAGCCTTAAAGATCGTCTCGAGGAACTCAATCGGCTTCTCGTTGTAAGTCGCAGCATTGCATCCAGCCTTGAGATGAAAGATATTTTCCAACCTGTACTGGAAGCCATTAACTCTACAGGCGCAGATACTGTACAGGTAATCCTCTCCCCTGAAATTATGCCTGATTTGATATCAGACATGCCCACTCGTTTCGCGATAGAAAATACAAAGGGCAAATATGCACATCTGGATGTGGAAATTTTCGAAGCGATCCAACAACAAGACCAACTTTTGCTGCCAAACCTTGCACGCACAAGCGGAGGATTGCAATTAAGCGAATTTCGTCCGAACCCTGCTGCCTTATTCGCCCTTGCTTTGCGCAATGACAAAGAATTCTTCGGCGTTTTATGGGCAGCTTATAATAAGCCTAAACTTTTCACCGAGGCAGATATTCGCTTTATCACCACCTTGGGCGGACAAACGGCTCTCGCCGCAGCAAACGCCCATCTTTTCTTAAGTGTAGAGGTCGGCAGACAACAACTTGCATCGATCCTCGATTCAACATCGGATCCGGTCTTGGTAACAGACCACAAAGATCGCCTCCTTTTGGCAAATCCGGCTGCATGGGAAGTGCTCGGCATAGAAGAAGCCTCTCTTTTAGCCCCTATTAATAAAATCCTTTCTCAGCCAGAGTTGATCGAATTGCTCAAGGTCTCTGCTCCCGCCAAAGACCCTGCTGAAATCGAACTTAATAATGGTAAAACTTTCCTCGCAACAGCCTCCTCTGTTTTTGCAGAAGAACGGCCCATCGGGCGAGTTTGCATCCTACGCGATGTAACCCACTTCAAAGAATTAGATACCTTAAAATCGGAATTCGTTTCTACCGTCAGCCACGATCTTCGTTCTCCGCTAACGCTCATTCGCGGTTACGCAACCATGATGGAAATGGCAGGCGATATCAACGATCAACAACAAGGCTATGTGCGCAAAATCATTACGGGCGTGGAAAATATGTCTCGCCTTGTCAACAATCTTCTTGACCTCGGACGTATTGAATTGGGCGTCGGCTTGGATGTGGCGAAAATCCCCGCGCTAGATATTCTCGACCGCGTTATCTCTGCCTTACAACTTCACGCCAGCGAAAAAAATATCGACTTTTCGCTCGAAACTGCGCCTGACTTACCCCCTCTGATCGAAGCAGACCAAGATCTGCTTCACCAGGCTATCTACAATCTGATTGAAAACGCCATAAAATACACCCCCGAAGGACAGCAAGTTGGTGTTCACGCACATGCTTCTAAAGAAAATATTTTCTTCGAAATATCAGACAGCGGCATCGGGATCTCTGAAAAAGATCAGGAACGCCTCTTTGAGAAATTTTTCAGGAGTTCAGACCGCGAAGCTCGATCCCAGACTGGCACAGGATTAGGCTTGGCAATTGTTCGTTCAATTGCTGAGCAGCATGGGGGGCGTGTCTGGGTAGAAAGTAAATTAGGTGAAGGCAGCACCTTCCATTTGCAAGTCCCCATTACACAGCCCGAAAGAAAAGAAAAATAGACTTCGTGCATCGTGCAAAAGTCTATTTTTACCACGCTCCTTGCGCCGTCCTCGGCGCAGGGGGCTCTAAAAAACGCCGCCGAGGACGGCGGCTAGAGCACGGTCTAGCTTAAACGCTAAATGATTATTGCGAGGGATATTCTCATTTAACGAGGGCACGCCCAAAACTGGTGCGTCTCGGCTTCTCATCCCAAAAAAGAAGGAAAAAATATGTCATCCACGATCAATGTCAATCAGAATATTCTTGAAATGGAATACGCGGTGCGGGGACCTATACCGCAAAAAGCGGCAAAGCTGAAGGCGGAGGGGCGCGACATTATTTTTTGCAATATCGGCAATCCGCAGGCGTTGGGACAGCAACCGATGAGCTATTATCGGCAAATTATCAGCCTGCTGGAAGAGCCGGGAAAAATTGCCCGCGAGCGAGCACTAAAAGACCTTTTTGAAGAATCCCCTGCCAGCTCTTTGCGAGATGATGATTTCGTAGCCGATGAAATTCTTGAGCTAAGCGAAGAGATTTTGGCAAAAACAGGAAAAGGATTGGGCGCGTATACCGAGAGCAAGGGCTTTTTTTTTGTGCGAGAAGCGATTGCCAATTTTATTAACAAACGGGATGGATTCGCTCCTGAGAGCAGCTTGATTGCTGACCCCGAGCGGATTTTCCTGACCGATGGTGCAAGCGACGGAGCCAAACGTGTTTTGGACTTGCTCATTGCAGAAAAAACGGATGGGGTCATGATCCCTATCCCGCAATACCCGCTCTACTCTGCCACCATTAAGATGTTTGGCGGCGTACAAGTTAATTATTACCCGGATGAAGAGAATGATTGGGCACTGAATAGGGCAGCTCTTGAAAACGCCTACACGCAACATGCCGAGCAGGGCGTAAATATCAAAGCCATCGTCGTTATCAACCCCGGCAACCCGACCGGCGCAATTTTGGATGAGGGCAGCGTACACGAAGTGATCGCCTTTGCAAAAGAGCGTGGGCTTGCGATTATCGCCGACGAGGTTTATCAAGAAAATCTCTATGGCGGGGAATTTATTTCTTTTGCCAAAGCCTTGGGCGATGAAAAATCTGTACCGCTTTTCAGCCTGCACAGCATCTCAAAAGGCTTTTACGGCGAATGTGGGCATCGCGGCGGCTATCTTGAAGTACGGAACGCGCCAATGGTCGCGGGTGCAGCGTTAAATTTCGTAGACTTGCTCCTGAAACAAGCTTCTGTCAGTTTATGCTCCAACACCGTTGGGCAAATAATGACCTACCTGATGGTTTCCCCACCAAATTCAAAGAGCAATGTGCGCCAGGAATTTCTTGCTGAAAAAGAGAAGGTTCTCAGCAATCTATACGAAAAAGCCGTGATGGTACGCGAAGCCTTCAAAAAAATGGATGGGATGGAAGTCTTCGGTAAAACAGGCGCGATGTATCTTTTCCCCCGTCTAAGCAAATTGCCCGCTGACACAGACGATTTTGATTACTGTATGGCTCTCCTCGAAGAGACAGGTTTATGCACGGTCAATGGCTCTGGCTTTGGGTTGAAAAATCATCTAAGAATCGCCTTTTTGCCTTCTAAAGAACAACTAGAAGAAGTTTTGCCAAGGTGGGTTGCGTTTCATAATGAGTATGTGAATGAGTAAAACAGCAGAATGGGCAAGCAAAAGCCAGAATTTTGACGTAGTGAGTCATTTATACGGCATTATTGACGTATAATGCTATGAAATATGTATTATGCAGCACTTTTTGCCGCATAATACTAAAAAAACAGCATTTGGACTCACTCAAACGCTGCATAATATTCAAAACGTAGTTTTATACCGCAAGAGTACGGTGTATCACCTAGTTGAACTAAGCGCTTCGCGCAGGTAAAAGCAGGATCCTTCCCAAG
>JABGQT010000154.1 GCA_018648685.1 Anaerolineae bacterium | reverse complement strand
TCAGTCCACCACTTAGCGGTCCGGGGCGATAGAGTGCCAAAGCTGCCATGATGTCGTCAGTGCTTCGGGCATGGATTTCGCGCAACGTAGCGCGCATTCCGGGACTCTCTATCTGGAAGCAGCCAATCGTCTTGCCTTCCTCGATCAGGTCGGCGGTTTTGGGGTCATCATTGGGTGTGGCGTCTAGCACAGACAAAGACGTTACGAAACGCTCGGGTTGGCTTTCCTGAATGAACCCTGCCACATCACCCAAAACTGTCAGCCCACGAATACCAAGTAGATCAATCTTGACTAGCCCGAAACCCTCAACTGCCTTCAGGTCTAGCTGGGTGATGGTAATGCCTTTGCTGCCAGAGCGCATAATGGGTACTAGATCAGTTATTTTTCCGGGCGCTACCACCAGACCGCCTGGGTGTACTGAGAGATGACGAGGTAGCTTGAGAATTGCTTCAGCATCATCAAATATCTGCTGGTATTTTTCCCCAGGATAGAGTTCACGCAGGGATGCAAAGGAAGATATTGGCTTTCCATCTTCATCTCTTTCCTGCCTGCGTGCCCAGAATGAGTGAGGGAGCTTTTCCACGATCGTGCGTATTTGTTTTTGTTCCAACTCGTAAGCTTTGGCGACCTCGCGCAAAGCAGAGCGTGGGCGGAAACGGTTGATCGTGGCAACCATGGCCACCTGATCTTCTCCATATTTGTCAAAGACATGCTGGATGACGCTGTCTCGTCGGACAGAGCATAGGTCTGTATCTATATCTGGCGGGGTCTGGCGTGCAGGGTTGAGAAAGCGTTCGAAATACAGGTTCAGGCGCAGCGGATCCGGACTGGTGATTCCCAGACAGTGCGCTACCAGAGATGAAGCAGCAGAGCCGCGAGATGAATACGGAACGCCTTTTTCGCGGGCGAAATTGAGCACATCTTCCACGATCAGAAAGATCGGTTCATAGCCCATCTCGGCAATGGTTTCCAGTTCGTGATCCAGCCGCGTTCGAATCTCTGGTGTGATCTTTCCGTATCGTTGTCTTGCGCCAGCTTCAGCTTTTTGGCGTAGATACTGTATTTGATTCAGGCCCTTGGGTATGGAGACTTTGGGCATATTGGCAACACCCAGCGGAAGATCAAAGGTGCAGCGTTCAGCGATTTCTTGGGTTCTTTTTAAGGCTGGTGGGAAACCGGAAAATCGTCTTTTCATCTCAGCCTGAGGAATGAAATGCGCATCAGGTGGAGCAGCTTCTTCGGGTGTTAGTTTGCCTATTGGCTTGTTGAGGCGGATTGCTGCCAATGTGCGTTGTAGGCGGGCCTGATCAGGTTTTAGGTAATAGACAGGGTGGGTCACAACCATTGGAATATCCAGACGGCGCGCAAAACTAGAAAGTGGTAGCCCGATGGTTGGGTCTTCAAGGGTCAAGTAGAGGCGTGTTCCAAAAATATCTTTGAGTAATTGCAGACGGTGTCCTGCATTATCGCCTTGTGCGCTACCAAGGGCGATTAGATTATTGGCATATGAAGCAAGCAGGCTTAGGCTGCAAGGTTTTTCCGGGTCTGCTTGAAGTGCAATCGCACTGCTTAAGCGACACAGATTTGCCCAGCCTTCCAGGCTGGTCGCTAGGAGAGGGAGCTTGCCCGTCTTTAGGCTGATCTCCAATCCTAGAATTGGTTGAATCTCCGCTTCCTTGCAGGCGCGTACAAACTCAACTGCACCTGTAAGCAGGCGGTCGTCAGTTAGCCCAAGGGCTTTCATGTTATCTGCTTTGGCAGTCCGAGCAAGGGCTGTGGGGGATGCCAGCCCTTCTTGTAGGGAATATGTTGAATGTGTCGTGAGGTGGACGTACATTCTCTTATTGTAAGGGTAGTGTGGGGTTTTGTAGAGGCCTTTGTCTTCAATCAAGAGAAGAAAGTCCGATGATGGAGAATCCAAAAAAGAAAACCATAGAAAAACTCATTGACTTCCCGTAGAGATACCAAAGAAGGAGATGCTACATTTGGAATCACGATTTAGTTGCTGTGATTATACATAGAAAAAATGTTCTGTTTTGGTGTATAATAATATCGTGTTGATACGATATTAGTTTTCGGAGTAAAAAATAAAATTTTAGCAACTTTGAATTTCGCATAGGCAAATTGGAGGATAGGATCAATGAAAAAACGAGCAGTGTTATATGCAAGGGTGTCGGGGGATGATCGAAGCAAAGATGGGCGCAATCTTGCCGGACAAATTGAGATGTGCAGGGAGTATGCAATATCAAAAGGATGGGATGTTGTTGCTGAATTTTCAGAAGATGACCGCGGCGCTTCCGGTGCATCTTTTGAATTACCTGAATTGGATCGCGCTCGAGATATGGCGCAGGCTGGCGAGTATGATTATTTTGTTGTACGCGAGATTGATCGTCTCAGCCGTAAATTGGCAAAACAACTGATTGTAGAGGAACAGTTGAAGCGTGCTGATGTGGAGGTTGTTTATGTTTTGGAGGAATATGCCGATTCCCCTGAAGGTCGGCTGAACAAGCATATTCGCGCAACAATCGCCGAATATGAACGCGAAAAAATTGCAGAGCGAATGGTGCGCGGGCGTCGCCAAGTTGTGAAGAACGGTAAGATCATGCTTCATGGAAATAAGCCTCCCTTTGGTTATCGTTTATCTGAAGATAAGACGACTTTGGTTATTCATGAAGAAGAGGCGGCAATTGTTCGTATGATCTACAATTTGTACGTAGAAGGGGATGAGAATGGGGTGAAGCTTGCAACCAGGGCAATTGCAGATCGCTTGACCGAAATGAAAGTGCCAACCTGGGCTGATTTGCGGGGGTATTCTTATAAGAAACGCGGACATGGGGAATGGTCTTGGCGTCATGTGATAGAGATCCTAAGGCGAGAAACCTATGTTGGGCGATGGCATTATGGAAAGCGGAATGCTGGTGCTAATAAATACAATCCTCGAGAATACTGGTTGACTTTTGAAGTTCCAGTCATTATTCCTGAAGAGTTATGGGAGAGAGCTCAGACACAAAGAAAGGCAAATACCACCCGTCCAAAAAGAAATGTTAGGCATGAGTATTTGCTAAGAAGACGAGGAAAGTGTGGGCATTGTGGTAGTGCTATGAATTGCATTGCCAGAAAATCGGGGAAAAAGATATACCTCTACTACATTTGTAACGGTCATATGGGAGGTGTAGTAAATGTTTCATGCGATTTACCAGGTTATAGGGCTGATCATGTGGATGCGCTTGTTTGGGAGTGGATAAAATCTTTGCTTACCCAATCTGATGTTTTGGAGCAGGGACTAGCTGCGTATCATGAAAGCAAGGAGCAATATGCTGCTCCTTTGCGAGATCGCTTGCTTGTTATGGATGATTTGATGGGGGATTCGAGGTCACAGTTGGATCGACTTCTGGATTTGTATCTTTCTGGGAATATTCCAAAGGAATTCTTGTTGGATAAAAAAGATTCTTTGGAAAAGACGCTTGCTTCTCTTGGAGAGGAGCGTCGGAATTTGCGTACTCAAATTAGTGCACAAGCAGGCAGCGAGGCTGATCTAAGTAAGCTTCGTGTATTTGCTGAGGAGATTTCGGCTAAGTTAGAAGGAGGAGATGATTCGTTTGAGAGGAGAAGAGGGATTGTTGAACTTTTAGATGTACGAGCTACGATGATTGTTGAGGATGGTCAGAAGTATGTAGATGTTTCCTGCTTCTTGGCGAGTGAAAAATTGTCATTTGAGACAGGCACTAATCGAAATGGGGGATGAGCCAATTATTATCAGTGCTGTAGCGGGCAAAACCGCCGCCAACGACATCGTAAATGCCGCCACGCGCCATTGCATCGAGAGCGTGGAGGGGGGCATTGAGTTCCCCTCTCCCGCTTGCGGGGGAGTACCCTTCGAGTATTTCAGGGTTAGGGGTGGGGGCAGTTCGTAACAAAAACTCAATCGCCATCGCTTGCGGAAATTTAGGTGCTGCGCCCCATCCGCCATTTTGCCAATCGTAGGTTTCGAGCATTCTTGCGGTTGATTTTTTAACTTCTTCAGAGGTGATTTGCTTTCCGCTGGTCGCCATGCTGGCTTCGGTTTGGAGTTGGGCTGTCAGTTGTGCCCCAGCGAGATCGATATTTTCTCTATCATCTTTCCACGAGGCGGCGATGCCGAGCAAAAGCTGCGGGAAGGAGGGCATTTGGTAGCGCGGCTCGGGCGGGAAGTAAGTGCCACCATAAAAGGGGCGCAAATCGGGCGTGAGAAAAACGGACATGGGCCAGCCGCCCTGACGCGTGAGCGCGACGACAGCTTTCATATAGATGCTGTCTATGTCTGGGCGTTCTTCTCGATCTACTTTGATATTGATGAAATGCTCGTTCATAATCGCGGCTATTTCTTCATTTTCAAAAGATTCATGTGCCATAACATGACACCAGTGACAGGCTGCGTAGCCAATGGAGAGAAAGATGGGTTTGTCTTCGACTTTGGCTTTGGCAATGGCCTCGTCGTTCCATTCATGCCAGTGGACTGGATTATCAGCGTGTTGTAAAAGATAGGGAGATGTGGAATTTTTAAGAAGGTTCATGTTAATACCTACGATTTATGGAGGTGTTTTGTCTGATTATAAGGTAGCTATATAAGCAGAAGATAAAAGATTGTTTAGGTGAGTGCTTTCAGGAGGCGTAGAAGTCCCCCTATCTTATCTTGTACAGGCTTCTCCTGGCGCGGCGCCATCAGGGCAAGGGAATTCACAGACGATGGCACCGCCTGCCTGTCGGACAGTACAACCCTTTATCGGTTCTTTTGTGGCAGTTGATGTTGGGAGAGACAATGGCGTGAAATCAGATACGACCTCACAATCACCCTCTATTCGTACAAAATTGTCGCCCTTTGGCACGGTGCATAATTTGCCTGAATTCAGACCATTAACTTGCCATAAGAATTCACTTTGGGCTACCACCTCTGCGGATTGCCCAGGAATAAAACTATCGATCGGTTCAAAGCCAGGGGCTGGTCGGCAATAGAGATTCACCAAAGCCGTAACAGTACAGGCCTGGCTTTGCGATGTGAGTGTAGAAGTAGGTGTGGTTGTCGAAGTAGAGGTTGGCGCAATCGTGGGTGTTTCTGTACCTGCCAATGATTTGGCCGCGGGAACAACGCCCTGAAATTCATACGCCCCTATATCACACGCCATCCCAGAGGGACGAGGTTCGCCGCGCTGATCTGTTGGAGGGCATTTCACCGTATTTCCCGCCATTCCGGGAAAATCGCCGGAGGCAGCGTCAATTGCGGGGCTATAAGGACCAAGGGCATGGGTTTTTGTATAACCACCATTATCAGCCAAAGGATGAATATCCAAATCTTCCAGAGGAACAGTAAATGGCACGTTACAAGAACCATCGGTATCCATATTATCACCAACTGGATGAACTGCCTGTCCTACGCAGGGTGAGTCAACAAAAAGCGAATTATAAATACTTGCCTGACCACTCGCCGAAACAATAGCAAATGGCTGGTATGCAAAGGTTACAAAATTTGCAAAAAGCTTTCCTTCGTTATCGATCCCTGTATAACCGTTATGGCTGATGGTCGTATTTTCGATTATCAATTCGGCCTGATTCCCATTGAAAATCCCATCCCACCCATAAACAACCCCATTCCCGGTGATGGCACTCAAAGTAATGGTTGCTGTATCCAAATTATAGATACCAGCACCACCTCCTATAGCCCACTCACCACCAATATAACATTCATTATCTATGACCGAAGTTGATTTTATCGCCATAGTTTCGATATTTGCAATTCCACCACCTTCTCCGTGGGCACTGTTCCCAATAATCGTACTGTGATCAATATTGAGATCCCCCATGTTGAAGATTGCTCCACCTGAATTATTCGCCATAATTTGGTCAGGGTCAAAAGCCACCCCCCCTTTTAGGGTTACGTCATTCAAGTTCAACCTTCCCCCTGAGGAAACAAGAAACAGGCGGAATTCTTCAACCGCCTTTTCAAAGCGACTAATGGTAGCACCGTTACCATTGATCAAAATTGGTGAAGTAATGGGACAATACCTTCGCCAATTATGGCGAAGCAAGCGGCAGTTTGGCAGAGTGAATGG
>JABGQT010000102.1 GCA_018648685.1 Anaerolineae bacterium | reverse complement strand
GAAAATTAGGTCTCTCACTTCTGTAATGAAAAAATAACTAATTATTGAGACAGAAAAATAATGGCTGGATATGATGAGACGAAAATAGCGTACGTGTTTTTAGCTTGATACCGTTAAAAAAGGTGGTGCGCCACCTAAGCTCTATTCCCTTTAATCCTAAACCTGACATTATTCCTCTTGACTTCTCCTCTCCACGCCCGTAAAATTAATGTCAGACAACTTAACTAAACTCGGGGAGAGACTTTGCTCTTCATAGGCAACATTCACGTCGCCTATAAAGGGATAACACAAAGCACCGAAGGGGCAAATCTGGGCTGGCAAGCTCAGGTGAAACTCTCAGGTAAAAGGACCCGATTTCTTCATTTCTCTGGAAAGCTTCTATCTTATTAGACAGAACACCGACGGTGCAACTCCTAAACTAATTAGGAGGAATCTCTCAGGTATCCAAACACAGAGGCGCGCGAATATTTTCGTGCGCTTTTTAATTTAAGCGTAGAATGTAAAAGCATATTGCCTAATGGTTTTATTTATGCAATATCTTTGACTAAATACGCACTTATCCAAAGGAGCTAGACCAATGAATATCCCCAGCAATTTGAAATATACCAAATCTGATGAATGGGTCGATCTTGAAAGCGGCAAGATGGGATTAACCGATTACGCCCAAGATCAGCTCTCTGATATTGTTTTCGTCGAAGCATTAGTAGATGCCGATGATGATATCGCAGTTGGTGATGGAATCTCGGAAGTGGAATCTGTCAAAGCTTCTGCCGAAGTTTACGCCCCCGCTGGCGGGAAAGTCGTCGCCATTAACGAAGATTTAGGCGATGCCCCAGAAGTCATCAACTCTGACCCTTACGGTGCAGGCTGGCTCGTGCAAGTTGAAGTTAGCAGCCAAAGCGATGAGTTGATGGATGCAGCCGCATACGAGAAGTATTGCGCGGACAGAGACTAGAGGCAGTTTTTAATGGTTAGCAAATCAAAATGACAGATGCATTGCACATCGGATTTTGCAAGACATATGTGTTTTTGATAACCCGAGCTGCAACGCATCTTTAGAGATGCAATGCCGTTCTCTCTCTACAAAACTAACCAACTAAAAAATTAATAACTAAAATGACCTATATCCCCCACTCCCCGAAAGAACGGGATGAGATGCTCGCGGCGATTGGCGTTGAAAAGATGGAAGATCTCTTCACCGCTGTCCCGGAAAAGCATCGCTACCCCGAATTAAATTTGCCCCCCGCGCTCACAGAAATGGAAGCTGCGGCAGAGTTGAGCGAGATTGCTCAAGCCAATGAGACCGTGAAAGATTTGGTCTCATTTTTAGGCGCAGGAGTTTATAACCACTATATCCCTTCCGCAATTAATCATATTTTGTTGCGCGGAGAGTTTTATACAGCTTATACCCCTTACCAACCAGAAATTTCTCAAGGCACGCTACAAGCAATTTTTGAGTATCAAGCATTGGTTGCAAACCTGACCGGCATGGATGTAGCAAACGCCTCCCATTACGATGGTGCAACAGCTGTTGCTGAAGCGGTTAATATGGCTTTGGCACAATTCCGTGGCAAACGCAAAAAGGTTATTATGTCTGCGAGTGTGCATCCGCAGTATAGAGCCACGACGGACACATATACGCAATTTGCCGATGTAGAGTTCGTTAGCGCGGAAGCAAGCCCACTGCAGGCGCGTCCCGAAGATCTCATCCCGTTAATTGATAAAGATACCGCATTGGTCGTCGTCCAATACCCAGACTTTTTCGGTCGCATTTTCGATTATACAAAATTAGCTGATGCAGCTCATGAAGCCAAAGCATTATTCTGCGTGGTCGCTAACCCCACCGCGCTCGGCATGTTGAAAACGCCCGGTGAAATGGGCGCAGATATGGTCGTGGGTGAAGGGCAGCCGCTTGGTATTGCAATGAGCTATGGCGGGCCTTACTTGGGATTCTTCACCACACGTAATAAATTTGTTCGCAAAATGGCGGGACGTTTGGTCGGCGAGAGCGTAGATGCTCGCGGGCAGCGTGCTTTTGTACTCACATTGACCCCCCGCGAACAACATATCAAACGCGAACGCGCTACCTCAAATATCTGTTCAAATCAGGGTTTGTTGGCACTCGCGGCAGGCGTTTATATGAGCTTGCTCGGGCAAACTGGCATGAAACATGTGGCAGAACTTTGCTATCATAAAGCGCATTATGCTGCCGAAGAGATTGCAAAAATTCCTAGCTACGAGCTTTCATTTGATGCCTCCTTCTTCCACGAATTTGTGGTCACTTGCCCAAAGCCTGTTGCCGAAATCAACGCGCATTTGCTCGAACATGGCATTCTTGGCGGCTACGATTTGGGTGAAGAATACGCTGGCATGGAAAACCAGATGCTGGTTGCCGTGACTGAAATGAATAGCAAAGAAGAAATTGATGCCCTTGTGGCAATTCTCTCGGAGGTGAACCATGACTGATATCAAACTGGATGTCGCTCCGACAATCGTTGAGCCAACTATTTACGAACTCTCCTCCCCCGGACGCGTCGGCGTAGACTTTCCCGACCCAGACGTGCCACGCGCCGAATTACCGGATGCCCTGTTGCGAGCTGAATTGCCTCTCCCCGAACTCTCCGAAGTGGACGTGGTACGGCATTTCGTCAAACTCTCTACCTTCAACTACAGCGTAGACAGCGGCTTCTATCCGCTTGGCTCCTGCACGATGAAGTACAACCCCAAGATCAACGAAGATACCGCTCGCTTACCAGGATTTGCAAATCTGCATCCGCTCCAGCCAATCGAAACCACACAAGGCGCGTTGGTGCTGATGTATCAACTGCAAGAATGGCTCAAAGAAATCAGCGGATTTGATGCGATAACGCTCCAACCCGCCGCAGGCGCACATGGTGAATTTGTGGGCACATTAATGATTCGTGCTTACCATAAAGACCGTAATGATGAAAAACGGATCAAGATGCTTGTTCCTGATTCTTCGCATGGGACAAATCCCGCTACATCGGCGATGACGGGGTTGAAAGTTGTTCAAATCCCATCCGATGAACGCGGCAATGTCGATCTCGATGCCCTCCGTGCGGCAGCGGACGACACCCTTGCGGGCATGATGCTCACGAACCCGAATACGCTTGGACTCTTCGATGAAAATGTTGAAGAAATCTGCAAAATCGTTCACGATGCAGGCGGTCTGATGTATGGCGATGGCGCAAATATGAACGCCATGCTCGGCATTACCAAAATGGCGCATCTCGGTTTCGACGTGATGCACTATAACCTCCATAAAACCTTCTCCACGCCACATGGCGGTGGCGGTCCCGGCTCGGGACCCGTCGGTGTTGTCGAGCGGCTGGCACAATTCCTACCTGCGCCTATCGTCGATATCGTTGAAGAAGAAGCTGATGGTCTCCCCCCACTCTACGGGCTGGTTGATCCCAGCAAAACGATTGGTCGCATTAAAGCCTTCCATGGACATTTTGGGATGTTCGTACGCGCCTTCACCTATATCGCCATGCATGGCCCCGATGGTCTGCGCGACATCTCCGAATACGCGGTGCTGAACGCCAATTATGTTCTTGCTCGCTTACGCGATACCTATCATGTTCCTTATGACCGAATTTGTATGCACGAATTTGTGGCTGAAGGACGCTGGAAAGATGCCCCCGAGATCCATGCCTTAGATATTGCCAAACGGCTAATGGATTACGGATTCCATCCCCCCACAAATTACTTCCCATTGATTGTGCATGAAGCCTTGATGATTGAACCCACCGAAACCGAAAATAAAGTTACCTTGGATTCCTTCATCGACGCAATGCTAAAAATCGCGGAAGAAGCGCACACGACCCCAGACTTGCTACACAATGCCCCAACATCTACGCCATTCGGCAGACTAGATGAGGTGAAAGCTGCGAAAGATTTGATCCTTTGCTGCTGGCTACCAGAGGATTACGAGAATCAGTAAATCAGTGTTCAGTTGAACAGTAATCTGTAAAAAAGCCTTCTGGGGTCTCAAAGAACTCAGAAGGCTTTTTATTTACCTGTGGAATTCATCCCTAGCAAGAAAATTAAGCGGATTTTAAAAGAGACTCGTCTAGAAAACGGCATTTTCACAAGGGGTCATTTTTTTGCAAATTTAAATCTTTCCAAATAATCGTTTGATTACGACCAGTTTCTTTTGCATGATATAAAGCTTGATCTGCTTGGTCTAATAAAGTGTTGGTGTCTACAGGGCTCTTGGCTACCCAATTTGCAATACCTATGCTGATCGTAACCGATATATTTATTTCCCCAGATGTTGCTATCGGCTTATTGGCAATTAATTGTCGTAATCTCTCAGCAGTCTCTTTGGCTGAATCCCTATTTGCATCGGGCATTAAGATAACAAATTCTTCTCCGCCAAAGCGCCCTAAAATATCCACGTGTCTTATATTTTTCTGACATAATTTTGCAAGATTGACCAGCACTTGGTCACCAGTTAAATGACCGTATGTGTCATTAACGTCTTTGAAATGATCTATATCGAACATGATTAGGGATATCGGGGTGCTACTTCGCTTTGAACGCCTAAGCTCTTTCTCCGTGAGGTCAAAGAAGTGGCGGCGGTTATATATTTCTGTTAGAGGGTCAGTAGTAGCAAGTTCTTGCAGTTTTGCTTCTGCACGTTTTCGCTCTTCGATTTCTCGTTTCAAGTTCACATTAGCAATTTCCAAAGCTTGGTTAGCTACTTCGGACGCTTCCTTAGCTACTTGTGTTTCTTCGAATAGGCGCAAATTCTCAATAACGGCTGCAGCTTGTGTGGTTAGTGCCATGAGCAGGTCAGCATCACGCTGAGTAAACTTGCGCTGTTCTGGCAGGTTAATGGCGGTGGTAGTCCCAATTACTGTCGATGTTCCATCAGCAGCCTTCGTAACAAGAGGGACAACAATGAGTGGGCCAGCATTATTCTGCATGCGATACGCCCGCGTCGCTTCTGGCTCGATGTCATCGTCGGCACTCAAGGAAATGATAGGTTCTTTTGAATTGAGTACCATCCCGCTGATGCCTGCAATCACCTCTTCGTAACTTAGATATATCTCACCCTCGATGCTTCCATGAACTATAGAGAGCTGAACTTCTTTGCGATCCTGATTGAGCAGGATCAACGTCGTTCGGTTAGCTTGCACCAATTCGTTGAAGTGGCTGATCAGATTGCGGCAAATACTCTTGAGATCAGTGGCACCTAAAATTGCCTTGGCAGCCGCCAGTAATTCCTCTGTTTCGAGCAAGGCTTGTTGCATCTGTTCTTCTGCCTGCACTCGCTCAGTGATATCACGCGCCGCAACAACCCTGACCTGATTCCCCTGATAGGAAACAATTTTCACGTGAACTTCCAATGGGAAAACTGATCCGTCTTTTCGTAATCCTGTCAATTCGTATGGTTTTTCATACCCTGTTTGAATATGTTTTGTCACTATTTGACGAGATTCAGTCGTTATTAGTTCAATGACATCTTTGCCGATGAGTTCGGCTTGTGTATAACCAAATAAGTCTTCCGCGGCTTGGTTGATATCTAAAATCACCCCATTATCGTGAATAAACACGCCTTCAAATGTGGCCGCAGACAGCTCCCTAAAGCGCTCCTGCCCCCTTTGCATTTCAAGGGCGCGTAGCCGTTCAGCTCTAGCCTGCTTTCTGGAAGTAATATCGCGCACACTACCTTGGACACCAATCACCTTCCCCTCTTCATTCTGTCGCAAGGTAGCACTCACAAGAGCATCAATCTTCTGCCCATTTTTTCGCTGAAGTTTAACTTCAAAATTCTTAACCGATCCCTGAGCGGAAATAGTGTTTTTAAACTCTGAACGAAGTGCAGGATTAACCATCACATCTAATATGGTCATTTTCTTTAGCTCACTCTTTGTATATCCAATCACCTCTATACAGGCAGGGTTAACATCTCTGATTTGCGAATCTAGCCCGGCAATGAAGATGAGGTCTTTTGAGTCTTCAAAAATAGTGCGGTATTTTCTTTCACTTTCTTCTAGATTAATATTCGTTTCTTCAAGTTCTGTAGATAAGCTCTCAACTCGTTCAAATGATTTTGAAAAACGGGCTGCTAATAAAATCGCTTGAATAAAAATATAGCCCAAAAAACTAAAGGAAGTAATTTGTCCATAGGGCAAAATACTTCGTAAAGATAAAGTTTCAACAACAACTGCGACAGCCCAAACCAAAGAAGCTACCATAATATAGATAGCCCCCTCTCTGCGTTTGGCTACAATTCGTCGCAAAACCAAGAGAAGATAAA
>JABGQT010000083.1 GCA_018648685.1 Anaerolineae bacterium | reverse complement strand
TTAAGCCTACAAAAGCTTAAAAACTTCGGATTCTTTAAGGTTTGGCGAATCTTAAGAAATGGTTGATGCATGAATGAGATTCTAATTCTTTAACAGAATTTTTGTTCCATGTACAAAAGAGACTCAGATCTTTTCTTTACCCCCATATATGGGGGTACCTTTCTTATTTGAAAGGTGATGGTTTGGCAAACCTTAAAGAATCATGTTGTGAGAAAACTTTTTTATTGGCATCTGTGAAACACGGATTTTCGAGATTCATTTTTAAAAGTTTTTTTGTCGTCATCAATTGAGTGTTTTGTTAGAGGAAAAATACCATTTATTTAGCACCTGATTTTAAAGAACACCCTGCATTGCGTTTTTTGATGCATTGCTTTCGGGGTTCTTGCAGGCTCGTAGTGCAACGCATCTGCCAGATGCAATGCACCACTAAGATTTTAAGCAACTACTTCTTAGTCTATTGGGAGCCACGCTAAAATAGTTGCCCCTTCTCCTGGTGCAGATGTGATCTCTACTTCACCGCCTGCATTGCGAATACGGGTGTGCATATTGGAAAGACCGTGCCCGAGTGTCATGCTCATTTTGTCGATGGAAAATCCTTTTCCATTATCTTCAATCTCCATCAAAACACGATCTGGTGTTGTCCACAAATTGACACTGACGCGTTTAGCTTTAGCGTGTTTGGCTGTGTTGGCAAGTGCTTCTTGGGCAATATGAAAGAGAACCAGTGCATGAGAAGATTCAAGGTTCGCGATGTCATTCTCTTTACCCGTTAACATTGCGTCAGAAAGGGTATTAACGCGGTATTCTGTCAGCAAACGGCGGAGACCAACAAGGAGATTCTCTTCACCTAATTGTCGAGGGCGTAGATCGAGAATATAGGTACGCAGATCACGAATTGCCTGGTTTAACCCATCTATAGCGAGTCTGACACCTTCTTTTGCTTGGGCGGGATTTTCATCAATGAGATGCCGTACGTTTTCCAAGCCCAAGCCCACGCCAAAAACGGACTGGATAACGCCATCGTGCATATCCATGCCGATCCTGTTACGTTCTTCGAGTACGGCCAAACGGCGAGCATCTGTGTGTAAACGGGAATTGTCTATTGCCAAGCCTGCCCAATTGCCAACGGCTGTGAGCAGTTGGATGCTGCGATCATCGAATGCTTCATCGCCACGTTTGGCTATGCCGAGAACACCGATCATTTTTTCGCCCGATGTGAGGGGCAAGCAAACAAATTGACGGAAGCCTGCATCCACTACAGCAGAGCGTAAATAGCGCATATCTTTTGAAAGGTCTTCGCTGACCAAGGTTTTGTTTTCTGCAGCGACAATCCCGATAAATCCTTCATTTAGTTTAAAACGGCTACGTGTCCAGAAGGCTTCTGCTGCTTCTCCACGATGTAAAACCAAGCGTAAAGTTTGGGTTTCTTCATCTAATAAGAAAATTTCACCTGCTTCCACGCTCAGGTAATCCATTGCCAGTGCGAGGGTTTTGCTGACGATCTCATCTAAACCCTGTGTAGGGACAAGTGCCGCAGCAATATCGTTTAGCAGCGCTAAATCTTCACTGCGTTGGGTTAGTGCAACATCTCGCTCGCGCAAATTATCGTATAGGCGGGCATTTTGGATCGCTGCGGCCGCGTAGCCTGCCAGCATTTGGATGATCTGCTCATCTTCTTCGCTAAATTCATCTGCGTTGATTTTGTTGGTCAGGTAGATCTGTCCGAGCTGATGACTCGCGGCAAGGATGGGCACGCCCAAAAACGAGCGCATCGGAGGGTGATGTTCGGGAAAGCCGACACTACGCGGGTCATCACTCAAAGCAGCTAAACGGATGGGGTCTTCCGTATCCATTAAAGCACCCAATATCCCCAAACCTTTCGGCGGATGCGGCATTTTCCTAATTTGAAATTCGCTCATTCCTAACGTAACGAAATTTTCTATGCCCCCATTTTTATCCAAAACCGCTAATGCAGCATATTCTGCCTCTGCTTGCTCACTTGCTACTTGAGCAATACGCTGGAGCAAGGTATCTAAAGAAATATCCTTGATTAGTTCCAAGTTGGCGCGGTGCAAGGCCAACAAGCGAGCTTGCAATTGTTCACAAGATAATGTCATAATACTCCTCGCCGCCTATTATAACCACTTTGATAGCTTTTGCTAGAAAACTTTTGTAAAATAACCTTGTGAAGGCTTCAAACCTTCGCAAGGTTATAAGGATAAAAAAATGACGAACTCACGGATTGCAGGATTTTATAAACTTTCTTTGGATGAACGCCTCGATTCCCTCGCCAAAGCCTCCGAGATGGATGTGGAAGAACTCGCTCCGCTCTTGACCTCCGGCTTGCTCGCTGCGCAAGAAGCAGAGAAGATGGTAGAGAACGTGGTTGCCACGCATAACCTGCCCCTCGGCATTGGTCTTAATTTCAAGATCAACGGCGTTGACAGACTCGTACCGATGGTCATCGAAGAACCTTCGGTTGTGGCAGGCGCGTCATTTATGGCAAAACTTGCCCGCAAAGGTGGCGGCTTTTTCGCCACAACATCTGCCCCCGAAATGATCGGGCAAATGCAGGTTTTGGATGTTGCAGACATCCACGCCGCGAAGATGGCCATATATGAAGAACGCGATAGTTTATTAGCAGAAGTAGATGGTATTGACCCTATCTTAAAGAAACTCGGCGGCGGCGCACGAGATATAGAATTGCGCGTAATCGAAAGCTCTCCAATAGGTGAATTTCTCGTCGTTCACCTAACCTACGATGTCCGCGACGCAATGGGCGCAAACGCCGTCAACACTGCCTGCGAAAAACTCGCTCCACGCATCGAAGCCCTGACGGGCGGGCGTGTGCATTTGAAGATATTATCGAATTTATCAGACAGAAGAATGGCGCGGGTGCGGTGTGTGATTCCTGTGGAGGTTCTTGCCTTTGAGACTGCCCCCTCTCTCGGTCTCTCCCCCGTGGGGGGAGAGAAGCAAGTCCTTCCCCCTCAGGGGGAAGGATTTAGGAAGGGGGCGGAGGGTGGGAGCTTTTCTGGCGAGCAAGTCCGCGATGGCATTATCGAAGCCTACGCCTTCGCCGCCGTTGACCCTTACCGCGCCGCAACCCACAACAAAGGTATTATGAATGGCGTGGATGCCGTCGTCATCGCCACCGGCAATGACTGGCGCGCCATCGAAGCAGGCGCACATGCCTACGCCGCGCGAGATGGAAAATATACATCTCTCTCCACTTGGGGCAAAGATGTGGATGGCAATCTCGTCGGCACCCTCGAAATGCCGATGGCGGTCGGCATCGTTGGCGGCGCGACGAAAGTGCACCCCACTGCGCAAGCCGCGCTCAAATTAATGGGCGTAAAAACTGCCTCCGAACTCGCTGAAATTATCGTCGCCGTTGGCTTGGCACAAAATATGGCAGCCCTGCGTGCCCTCGCTACCGAAGGCATCCAACGCGGACATATGTCCCTCCACGCACGGCAGGTCGCCATCGCGGCAGGCGCAAGCGGAGAGATGGTGGAGAAGGTTGCCGCGCAGATGGTGACGGAGGGCGTGGTGAGAGTTGATAGGGCAGAGAAGATTCTCGGTGGTCGGTAATCAGTTTTCAGTATTCAGTTGAGCAATGAGACCTGACAGGTTTTGGAAACCTGTCAGGTCTACACACAAATCTTTCAAAAACACAAATGCAAAAAAAATACCCAACGCCATATCCCGAAGTCAATCTTGTTTTAGAAGAAGTGTTGAGAAATGTACGGACTATTTTAGGAAATAATTTTGTCGGCATGTATCTCTATGGCTCACTCGCTAACGGTGGTTTTGATCGTAATAGTGATGTGGATTATATTGTTGTCACCAATAATGAGACTAATGATGGTGTTTTTTTAGAACTGGATTCCATGCACAAAAACATCGCTACGATGGATTTATGGTGCGCTATACAGTTGGAAGGTTCTTATATTCCACATCAATCTCTTCAAGAGTATGACCCTATCCACGCTTTTCATGTACATATTGACAGAGGCAAAAACGAGCATCTTCACAGAATAGAAATTGACAATCCTGTCTCCAGCAAAGCATGGTGGGCAAAGTGGGTATTTTTGTGTGAGGATATACGAGAACGCGGTATCACGATGATGGGGCTTGTTCCACAAACGCTGATTTCTCCTGTTTCATCCGATGAATTGCGTGAAGCGGCACTAGCCTTTTTAGAAAGTTGGGCAAGCAATTTCCTTGACCACCCCGAAGAGATAACCCATCGCGGGTATCAATCCTATGTGGTGCTAACTTTATGCCGAATTCAATACACACTCGAACACGGCTCTGGTGCTTCAAAACAAGTTGCCGCAAAATGGGCACAAAAAACTCTTTCCCCTCACTTTAATTCTCTGATTGAAAGAGCTTGGATTGGACGGCGAAATCCAAGTTGGAAGGCTGAAACAGAGGAAATAAAGGAAACTTTAGACTTTATTTGCTATGCGTTAGAAAACAATCAGATGCAAAAAAACTACCCAACGCCATATCCCGAAGTCAACAACATCATTGACCATCTGCTAGCCAATGCAAAAAGCATTCTTGGCGAACAATTTGTGGGCTTATATTTACACGGTTCTCTGATTACAGGAGATTTCAATCTTAAGAGCAGTGATATTGACTTCCTTTGCGTAACGACAGAAAAACTCTCTGATGAGATAATCTCCGCTCTGGAAGAGATGCACGCTGAACTATCTAAGGTTGACAAAAAATGGGCATACCAACTTGAAGGCTCATATGCCCCACAAGAAGATATGCGCCACTACAACCCTGAAAATGGACCTTACCCCAGCGTCCATGAAGGGGCATTTTATCTCGCAGGGCACGAAAGTCATTGGATTATTCAACGTCATCTTTTGAGAAAGAATGCGGTTATTGTTGAAGGAATAGACCCCAAAAGTTTTATTGATCCTGTCAGCGTAAAAGATATTCACGGAGCTATTTTAGAGTTTCTAAACGAGTGGTGGATTCCTATGCTAGAGAACCCCATCAAGTTAGAAAAACAAGATTATCAAGCCTATGCTATTTTGACCATGTGCCGTATGCTCTGCACCTTCGAGAATGATGAGATTGCCTCTAAGCCCGCGTCTGCACGTTGGGTGAAAAATAGTTTTGATGAATGGCGTGACCTGATTGAATGGGCGTTGAGTTGGAAAGAAGATTCAGATATTAGCAAAAAGAATGAAACAATGGCTTTAATGCAGTTCACAATAGACTTTAGCAAAAGGGAAAATTCATGACAACATCAGCAGATGTGTTTAACAACAGTATGTCCAGATGGAAAACGGAGCAAGAACATCCTTGGCAAAAGCTAAAATATAAATTGGTGAAAGCTAATATAGCAAAGCATCTTAAGAATGGTGAGCAACTCCAAATTTTAGATGCAGGTGGTGGCAACGGTCTTGATTCTCTTTACTTCGCAGAAGCAGGACACAGCATTCATATTGTTGATTATTCTAAAGAGATGCTTGTAGAAGCAAATAAATTGGCTTCTGCAAAAAAAGTAGAGAATAATTTCAAGATATACCATGCCGATATTCAAGAAATAGATTCTCTTTTTTCAAACATCAAGTTCGATTTAATTCTTTGCCATAATGTGCTTCAATATGTTGAAGATGTTTCATTATTAGTGAAGAAACTAACTGATTTACTGAAATCAGATGGGTTTATTTCACTGATAAGTATCAACCGTTATTCCATTCCTTATCAAAGAGCATTTTTACGTGGTGATTTGCAAACTGCCTTAGCAGAGATCGGTACAAGAGAGCATCATGGATATTTGTTTGATACAACATTAATCAATTACTCCGCCGAAGAGATTGCTGAAATGCTAAAGCAAGCTAATGCCACTATAGAATCCGATTATGGCATCAGAAATATTTATGATTACTGGGGTGATAATGAACAAAAGTCTGATCCAGAAACTCAAGATCAACTTGAGAAAATAGAGTTTGAATTAACAGACAAATACCCTTATAAATTACTCGCACGCTATTATCAAATCATTGCGCGCAAAGAGTAGAACCTTGTGAATTTAACTTTCAGCCTTACAAAAATATTCGCGTAATTCGCTGATTCGCGTAAATTCGCGTCGAAAAAACGGAGAAATCAATGACCAAAAACCTATTACTACAACCCGCCCGCCCCGTCGGGATCATCGGCTACGGCGCGTATGTGCCGCGTTACCGCCTCCCCGCGACAGAGATTGCTCGTGTCTGGACAGGTGGACAGGGCGGCTTGCCGATCAAAGAAAAGAGTGTCCCCGGTCTGGATGAAGATGTGGCGACGATGTCCATCGAAGCCGCCCGCAATGCGATTAAACGCGCAGAAATTCATGCGCATCAACTCCGCGCTGTTTGGGTCGGGTCAGAATCCCATCCATACGCTGTCAAGCCCACGTCCACGATCGTTGCGGAAGCCATCGGCGCTGTTCCCCACATCCAAGCCGGGGATTGGGAATTCGCCTGCAAAGCCGGAACAGAAGCGATGGTCGCCGCGATGGGCTTGGTCGGCTCCGAAATGGCAGATTACGCCCTTGCCATCGGGATGGATACCGCGCAGGGAAAACCCGGCAATGCCCTCGAATATACTGCCGCAGCGGGTGGCGCAGCCTTTGTACTGGGACCTGCCGAGAATTCACTGGCGGTTATCGAAGCGACTTACTCCTATGTCACCGACACCCCCGATTTTTGGCGACGTGCCTATCAGAAATATCCCGAACATGGTTCACGGTTTACGGGTGAACCGGCTTATTTTGAACATGTCAGCCAAGCCACCAAAACCCTGATGGCAGAGATGGGCACGACTTCATCGGATTATGACTATGCTATTTTCCATCAACCGAATGCCAAATTCCCAACACGGGCGGCGAAGATGCTCGGATTTAGCCCCGAACAATGGGAGCCGGGATTGCTCGCTCCCGTTATCGGTAACACCTACTCTGGTGCAGCGATCATCGGACTAACCGCCACCCTCGATATCGCCCAACCCGGCGACCGCATTCTGATGACCTCCTTCGGTTCCGGCGCAGGGGCAGACTCAATGTCCATTCTCGTCACAGATGCCCTTCTCGAACGCCGCGATAAAGCGCTGAAAACCCAAGATTATATCGCTCGCCGCAAAGAAATTGATTATGCAACATACGCTCGGATGCGTGGCAAGATTTTGATGAAGTAAAAGAATAGAACACGGATTTGGTAGATTTAACGGAATTTCGCGGATTTTTAAGTTTTTAAATCTGCGCGAATCCACCTAATCCGCAGAATCCGCGTTCCATTACGATAAAAGCTAAAAGGAGAAGAATTATGGAAATGTGGAAAACAGTTGGTATTTTATTCGCTATGGGTGCGGTTTTTTTCATTATCGGAGGAAAGCGGGGGAAGTTATTAGGCAGCTTTATGATTCTTATAGGGATCCCAATGCAATTAATAGGTGCTGCTTTTCCCGGCATCTCCATTTTGCTGAATTTCTTCATCGCGCTACTATTCGCGGGCTTGATCATTGCAGGGTTTTGGCACCAGCTTTTTCCTGAAGAGAATTAGTGAATCTTCAAGCAAAAACAGAACACAGATTTTGCGGATTGGACGGATTTATGCGGAGTCAAAACCTTTTTAAGTTTTTGAAAATCAGCGAGAATCCGCCTAATCTGCGCAAATCCACGTCCCATTCAAAACTCAAGGTAAAACCTTTATGACAGACAATATCGTTATCGCCGGTATCGGACAGACAGCGGTCGGCGAACATTGGCAATTCTCCATCCGTGAGCTGGCTCATTTCGCCCTCGAAGCCGCTATCAAAGATGCGGGCGGGCTGCGCCCCCAAGCCCTTTTCGTCGGCAATATGCTCGCACCCAACCTTTCGCGGCAGGCGCATCTTGGCGCACTCATCGCCGATTTTAGCGGGCTGATCGGCATCGAAGCCACCAGCATCGAAGCCGCCGGAGCCTCCGGTGGCGCGGCTCTCCGACAAGGCTATCTCGCCGTAAAAAGTGGCATGGTCGATGTTGCCCTCGTCGTTGGCGTAGAGAAATTCACCGATCTTGTCGATGCAAAAGTCGAAGACGCCCTCGCCACCGCTACCGACAGCGATTTTGAAGCCGTGCAGGGTCTCACCCCCACCTCCCAAGCCGCGATGCTCATGCAGCGTTATTTCCATGAATATAATATTCCTGCTGATGGTCTTGCGGGCTTTCCCGTCACCGCGCACGCCAACGCGGCCGAGAATCCCAATGCCATGTTTCAGCGTGCCATCAAAGCCGCCACCTATGCGCGCGCGGGCATGGTTTCTCCTCCATTAAATATCTTTGATGCCGCACCCCCAGCGGATGGCGCAGCCGCGATCATTTTGACTCGCTCCGAGCTTCTGCCTGCCCATAATCATCACCGCCTCGTACGTGTCTCTGGGTCTGCTTCCGCTTCCGATATGTTGACCCTCCACGACAGGAAAAATCCGTTAACCTTCGATGCCGCGCGTCGCTCCGTAGAAAATGCGCTATCAAAGGCGGGCATCACCCGCGACGAGATCAGCTTCTTTGAATATCATGATGCTTATTCCATTTACGCCGCGCTCTCGTTAGAAGCGGCAGGATTTGCTGAAAAAGGCAAAGGCTGGGAGTTGGCAAGAGATGGCGCGATCACGCCTGAAGGGCGCATCCCCTGTGCCATAGCGGGAGGACTCAAAGCACGGGGATATCCGGGAGGCGCTACGGGCGTGTACCAAGCTGTGGAAGCAGCTACCAAGCTTCGGGATGAGAGCGACACGGACGCTGTTGGGATGATCCAATCGCTCGGCGGGCCCGCATCCACAGCAGTGACGCATATTCTGGAAGCTATCTGAGAAAGCAAAAATCCCTGCCAGGCGTAAAAATCTGACAGGGATTTTTTGTAAGAGATAACTCTATTCTATTGTTAGTTCAATCTCCATTTCCGGAGATAAGGTATCCATCGCTTTTGACTCGCGGTAGGTGAGTGTCCAAACGGTGGATGTATAAGTTGCCTGCCAAGCAGATAGTATGATCCATGGTGAGAAGGCGAGGATAAAGAATAGAGGGGCGATAAATATAGCACCGACGATCCAGGGAAGGTAGCCATTCAGGAAGAGGCTGAAGAAGCCGACCAGGATCATACCCGGAATTGCTGAAATAATTGCGCCCAAGATAGCTGTGATGAATACAGCCGGGAGCAAGATGAAGAAAGCAATGAAAGATACGATCATCCAGGCAACGCCCAAGCCAAGCATGATCAGCCACATCACACCTATATTTTTCCAGTTTTCACGGACCATCGCCGCGCCGCGCCGGAAGGATTCTCGTACACCTATTTCTTCGAAAACGCATACTCGCCAGACAAATTGACGCAGTAATAGCAGTACAGCCATGAGAATCATCGTGACGAAAATAGCCAGGAAGGTAAACCCGATCAGAGCGATAAAACTAGCTGTGGTATAAAATTCACCTCCATTGATAGCCATATTGTAAATAGCTATACCATCTGCGATCAGCAGGGCCATTAGCAAAAATGTTGGGATATAAACGATCAGGTTGATCAAAAACAAACGCCAGGAGGTACGAGACCAACCGATCTTGAAGCCTTCCTTTATGGTCATCTTGGTATCTGTATTTTCATATTCGTCTACCATGCGGATAAGCGCGGTTTGCGAAACGTAATGAGCAAATGTCATCGCAATACTGATGAGCATCATGATCACAAAAAAGGCAACGATGCTCCAGATCACGGTAACTAGTTCATCGCCTGTAATATTTGCTTCAGGAACACCTTTTTCCAGGATGTTGTTGAATACTTCTTTGGCTTCGATGAAAAACTCTTCCGGGGTATCGGCAGTTGACGTGTAACCAGAAGGTTCATCGTAGCTGCCTTGGTAGCTGCTCCCACTATTGCCATTTCCACCTGATGAGCCGGCAGCGGTGAGAGCCAAAATAAAACCGAATACCCAAAGAGCTTTATAGTTCCATAAGATTTGCCAGGCACGTTTTAGAATTTTGACGGGGTCCATTATTTTCTCCTTTTCTCAATTACTACTATATCTACGCAAAAAACGCTTTTTTGCCTCAAACTTTCTGCGAGAAAGGAAAAACTACTCAAAACGTTGCCACCAGATACCCGTACACTCTGGCAGTATTTGCCAATTATTCTCGATGACTTTCCTCCCCATCTCCTCACCAAAGAAAAATGTAGATAATTCTTCAGCTTCTTCCATTGATGCGAATTTATAATCCGTCCGCAACCAACTTGATTTGAAACCTGCTTCCGTTAACCAGGCGTAATACCCATCGAGATGCGCTGGCGGTTGCGGGGATTCGTGCCCCGTGCCCATTGTTTCAAAGATGATGACCATCCCGCCCTGGCGCAGGATACGGCGTATTTCTTTCAACCCATCTTCGAGTGCCGATCTCCATTCATCTCCTCCCCAAACGGCGAGATAACAGAAGCTCCAGCCGGAGACGATTAGATCGGCAGAAGCATCTTTTACAGGGATGTGGCGATGGTCAGCAACATCTATTTGCCAATTTTCTAACTCCATCTTCTTGAGAGAATCTGCTGCGATTTCAAGCATATGTGCGGAGCTATCGTAAGCCTTAATGCTACGGACACAGGGGGCAAGTAGACGTGTCAGCCGCCCCGTCCCTGTGCCAAGGTCGACCACGTCCAATTTCTGGAGCGAGACGAATTTCTCTATCTCTCTTAGGATATTTTCTTGATAATCTTCCCGCTGGATCAGGCGGTCATATTCATCAGCATATTTTTCATAGACTTCTTTTTCTGTGGGCATCTGCTTTCCTTTTTCGACAAGGGTGTCTTAAATTTCCAAAAATATTTCTTAGGAGAGAAGGGTATTATAGCAAAATGACCCTTTTCGTAGAGGCTGAAAAAATCTTGAAAGCTGATACAATTGCCAGCGACTAAATTACCAAAAGAGAGCCTATGTCTACAAAAAACAAACTAAAAGCCCTCCTGCCTACCAAACTCCGCGACCGGTTACGCATCTATGCGTATAGAGCCGAAACAGTTGCTCGTCGTCCGCGTTTTTCTGAGATATCCGCGCCTGAAAATGGCTGGCCTATCTTGCTGGGCATTTCTTTTCCTAAAAGCGGCACTCACTTGCTGGACCAAATTTTGCTCGGGTTTTCCGAATTTGCCCCTTTTGCTCACCATATTCCTGTTTCTTTTGCAGCCTATGATGGCGATACCGGAC
Source organism: Anaerolineae bacterium (assembly GCA_018648685.1). GTDB lineage: Bacteria > Chloroflexota > Anaerolineae > Anaerolineales > Villigracilaceae > Desulfolinea. Next base: position 31,578 of record JABGQT010000083.1, on the reverse strand, counting down.
GCAAACGCAGTGTGGACGAAACCCTCACCTATCTCAATTCTCTGCGTCCATTGGATGTGACCGCTGCTCATCTCTTGGCTTGGCCAGAGGTTGTAAACAAAGTATGCAGCCCCAACTTTGTCCCCTTTTTCATCTTCCGCGACCCGCGCGATGTCGTCGTCTCGCACGTTTTCTATATCGCCGAGATGTTGCCCGACCACCATCACCACAGATATTATGCAGAAGAACTCCACAGCTTTGAAGAGCGGCTCACCGTCAGCATTCTTGGGCTTCCCGATGTTGATGTCGAATTCCCCAATATCGCAGAGCGTTTTGCCCTATACACCGATTGGCTTGATCGCCCTGAAGTTTTACCCCTTCAATTTGAAGACTTTATTCATAACCGCCGTGAAACACTGGGCAAAGTCTTTGACCATCTTTCTGAGCGCATCCCCAATTTGCCCATTGATCGTGAAAAAGCAATTGACATTCTCGAAGAAAGTATCAACCCCAAAAAATCACCTACCTTCCGCTCTGGCAAAACTGGTGAATGGAAAAAATATTTCACTGACGAACATAAGCGCGTCTTTAAAGAAGTCGCGGGAGATTTATTGATCCGCTTGGGGTATGAGGAAAATCTCGACTGGTAATGTCTTTGCGAGCGTAGCGACGCAATCTCCCCCATTGCTTTGGAGATTGCCACGTTGGGTTACGCCCCCCTCGCAATGACATTAAATTATCATGAAATGCTCTGTCGTTATCCGCGCTTATAATGAAGCCAAAGATATTGGGCGGCTGCTAGAGGGGATTAAACAGCAAAATCTCGATGATGTTGAAGTCATTCTCGTTGACTCTGGCTCCACAGATGAGACCGTCTCCATCGCCGAGAATTACGATGCAACGATCGTCCACATCTCTCCGGAAAACTTTACTTTTGGACGTTCACTCAATTATGGCGTGGATGCTGCAAGTGGTGAGTTCATCGTCAATGTTAGCGCACATTGTTATCCCGTTTACCCAGATTGGCTGGAGCAATTACTCAAACCCTTCGATGATGAAAATCTCGCTGTCAGTTATGGAAAACAGCGCGGCGGGGATACCAATCAATACTCCGAACATCAATTCTTTAGGCAATACTTCCCCGATATTTCCCAGCCCCGTCAGGGGCATCCCTACTCACATAATGCCAATGCAGCTATTCGTCGCTCGCTTTGGGAGCAACATCCTTACAACGAACAATTAACTGGTCTCGAAGATCTGGCTTGGAGCAGTTGGGCGATGGAGCAAGGCTATGGGATTGCCTATACCGCCGAAGCGGAGATTATTCATCTCCACGATGAGAAACCTGCTCAAGTCCACAATCGTTATAGACGAGAAGCAATTGCAATGAAGCAGATTTTACCGACCAGTACCTTTTCTTTATGGAATTTCCTTCGCTTGTGGCTGAGTAGCACTTATTCAGACCTATTGGAAGCCAAACGGGAGAAGGTGCTTGATGAACATTGGTGGAGCATTCTTTGGTTCCGTTTTTTGCAGTATTGGGGAACGTATCAGGGCTATAATTATTCGGGCAAAATTGATGCCCAATTGCATCAGGGTTTTTATTACCCGCCGGGTATTCTCTCAGAAAAAACACCTGCACCGCGAGATGTAGAACCGATAGATTATGATTAAAAACTAGGGAATAACTTAGAAAAATGAAAAAAAAACTTGTTGGTATTTCCATACTTTTCCTTATACTTGTTGCATTATTTTTTAGCATAAAAAATAATGCAAAAGCAGAAACAGCCGTACAGGTCACTTCTGTTTCATCGAACTCTCTGCAAGTCGGGGAAATTTTACGCTTTGATTATCGGGTGGTGAGTAATGCTTCAGATTTCACCATCATCGCTTTACCAGATACACAATACTATTCAGAATCCTATCCCGAAATTTATCTTTCTCAAACACAATGGGTTGTAGATAACAAAGATGACTTGAATATTGTTTTTGTCACCCATTTGGGCGATATTGTTCAACATGGGGTTTTGCCTGGAAACCATGATATGCAAGTTGGTGGGCAAGCAGATTATTATCAAGAGTATTTTCCTGCGTCGCGTTATGAAGATGAAATATGGTGGGGGGGGAGTTTTAGTCAAAACAAGAATAATTATCAGCTTTTCTCTGCTGGTGGTGATGATTACTTGATGATTCACATGCAGTATTGCCCTACTTTAGAAGCTGTTACTTGGGCAAATGAGATTGTTAAAGAACATCAAGAGAGAAAAATAATTGTTTCTACACATGCTTTTCTCTCTTCAACTGATGCAATGCGGCTGGATCATTGTCAAGATCGTAGCGATGGAGCTATTGCTCCATCAATTTTGTGGGGAAAACTAATAAAGAATAATACTAATATTTTTTTAGTCTTATCGGGTCATAGTCCTGGTGTTGCGAGGAGAATTGACTATGAAGGACGTGCCATTCACCAAGTTTTATCAGATTATCAGAATATGGAAAAAGGCGGTAATGGTTATCTGCGTATTATCAATTTCCAACCAGCTAGCGATTTAATTCAAGTAACTACATATTCTCCCTATCTTGACGACTACCTTAGAGATGATGATAACCAATTTGATATTTCCTTTGATATGGCTGGAGGGAAAATGCCAATGGGGAAAATTACTATCAGTAATGGAGTAGATAAATGTACTAGCACTGTCGAAGAAGGAGGTTGTGAACTCTTACTAACAACGGGTGGGGAGAATACTCTTGTAGCAACTTATTCAGGTGACACAAACTACAAGAGTAGTTCATCTACAGAAATCCTAGTTTTTGTAGAGAGTGAGTAAATTATGATTGTCAAAGAAACGCTGCGTTTGTTCTCTTATGCCAATAAAATTTGTATGTTTTGGATAGAGGACAAGATATTAGACGATGAATAAATTGAAATTAGCAGTTCTGTCTAGTGAATACACCATTCATCGCTTTTCGCAGGTACAGGATATCCCAGCCAATGTATTGAAGAGTGAATTCTTTTCTGTCTCAAAAACAAAGGATGAACTATCAATTCTTTGTGATACACAAATCCCTGTTTTAAGTGAAAAAAGAGAAACTGGCTGGGTTTGTATCAAGGTGCTTGGTCCGCTAGATTTTGGTTTGACGGGCATCCTTGCTAAGATTGCTACTATTTTGGCAGAAGTAAAGATTAGCATCTTTGCTATCTCGACTTATGATACGGATTATATTTTGGTGAGGAAAGAGAAACTATCTGCTGCCCAAAAAGCTTTGGCACAAGCAGGATATGTTTTTGAGAATTAGCTTATGAAAATCGCCGCCCTTGTCCCTATGAGACACCACTCCCAGCGCGTGCCGGGAAAGAATTATCGTGAACTCGCTGGAAAGCCGCTTTTTCACCATATTATTGAAACCTTACAAGCTGTGCCTGAAATTGATGTGATCGTTGTGAATACCGATTCCGAGCCAGTCATGGATGGTTTACGCGAGCATTTTCCGGATGTGGTCATCATTAATCGCCCCGAACATCTGCGCGAAGATGACCGCCCGATGAACGATATTTTGCTCCATGACACGGAGCAAGTGGAAGCGGATTTTTATTTGCAAACCCATAGCACAAATCCGCTATTAAGATCGGAAACGGTATCTGCCGGGATTCAGGCTTTTCTCGGAGCGTATCCGTCTAAAGACTCGCTATTCTCGGTAACACGGTGGCAAACCAGACTGTACGATCGTCACGGCGCAGCCATCAATCATGACCCGAAAGAACTCATCCAAACGCAGGATCTGCCACCCGTCTACGAAGAAAATTCCTGCATCTATCTTTTTAGCTGTGAGAATTTACAAAAACATAATCACCGTATTGGACCCAACCCGCTGATGTTTGAAATCCCTGCCCTCGAGGCGGTGGATATTGACGAAGAATCCGATTTCCAGATCGCCGATATTTTAAAACATCGGCACTTCAACTTATGATATGACAAATAAACCTATACATCCTTTTTTCTTTGCTCTTTACCCTGTACTGGCCCTCTTAGCCAACAATGTTGGGCAGGTTGATTTAAGTGCTGCCTATCGCCCAATTATCTTTGTTTTGATCGGTACTGCAGCGTTACTGTTATTGCTTCGCGGTATATTTGGTGACTGGAGACGAGCAGGCGTTATCTCTGCGACTATTATTATTCTGTTTTTTACGTATGGGCATATTTATACGCTTCTGAAAAACATAGAAATCCTTGGAGTTGGTATAGGGCGGCATCGTTTCCTGCTTCCTGTTTGGCTTGCTCTGATAATCTTTGGCATTTGGTGGTCTGTCAGTAAATTGTCTGCGTATCCTAAAACGAACCAAACATTAAATAGCATTGCTTTGCTTTTGCTTTTTTTCCTTTGGTCACGATAACACCAACTGCTCTTTCACGAATGAATGATATTGCTGGCAAAGAGAGAATGCCACTAGAAGTCGTAGATCAATCTATAGGAGAATCGAAAACTAATCAGTCGCCTGATATTTATTATATTGTCTTAGATGCTTATGGGCGTTCAGATATTCTTTCTCAGCGCTTTGACTACGATAATTCGCACTTTTTAGCTACCTTAGAAGATTTAGGGTTTTATGTTGCTCAGTGTGGTCAAAGCAATTATTCTGGTACTGACCTTTCGCTACCTTCGTCGTTAAATTTCAATTACCTTGAAGAAATAATTGAAGACTTTAGTCTGGAGAACAAAGAGCAGGCGAATCTTGCAGAGTTAACGAAAAAGAGTGCAGTTATAGGTTTTTTGGAAAAAAAAGGATATACAACTATTGGGTTTGAAACAGGTTTTGACTTCACTCAATTATATGATGCAGACATATATTACACTGCGCCTCGTACAGGAATAAATTCCTTTGAGAGCCTTTTATTACGCTCATCTTTTGCTTTAGTATTGGACGATGCGGGATTTTTTGCCCGCTATCGTTTCACGATTCATGAAAGCAAACGAAACATGATCTTATCGCATCTTGAACGTCTGTCTGAAGAGGTTCCAGCGGTGCCCTCTCCAAAATTTGTCTTTGTGCATCTTCTTATCCCTCATCAGCCTTTTGTTTTTGGGGCTAAGGGAGAGCTATCGGTAGTCTCAAAGCAAACCCATAATGATGCGACTTACTACTCAGATGAAGATTACATTCAAGGGTATCGAAACCAAGCAATGTATATTAGTAATAAATTGCCTGAAGTAATTCAGCAAATATTTAAAAATTCTAGCAATCCCCCCATTATTATTATTCAGGGGGATCATGGACCTAGTCATTTTTCAGAAGCAGATCGCATGGGCATCCTTAGTGCTTATTATTTCCCAGATGCAAATGTAGAGTTTTACCCCACGATTACTCCCGTGAATACATTTCGTTTGTTATTTAATACTTATTTCGATGAAGAGTACTCGCTTTTGGAAGATAGAAGTTATTATTCCAATCTTGACCAACTTGAAGAAATTCCAAATAACTGTGCAAAGTAGCCAATTATGACTGAATCTAAAAAAACTGTTTTGTTGACCGCCCCCTATATGATCCCCTTTCTCGACCGTTTCCGTCCTGTTCTGGAAGGATATGGCCTCGAAGTTATTGTCCCCGATGTCGAAGAGCGGATGGAAGAAGCCGACTTGCTGAAATATGCTGGGCAATTTGATGGCGCAATTTGTGGGGATGACCGATACACAGCCCGCGTGCTGGAAGCTTGTGCCCCGCGCCTGAAAATCATCTCGAAATGGGGCACGGGGATCGATTCGCTCGACACCCAAGCTTGCTCACGTTATGGTGTGCAGATCGGGCGTACCCCGAACGCTTTCACCACCCCCGTCGCAGATACTGTTCTTGGCTATATGCTCGCCTTCGCCCGCCGCCAACCCTGGATGGATAAAGCTATGAAAGCTGGCGAGTGGAAGAAAATCTCCGGTTTCACTCTCAGCGAAGCGACCTTAGGTGTGATCGGTTTGGGTAATATTGGCAAAGCAGTCACACGCCGTGCCCGCGCTTTTGGGATGAAGGTCTATGGCACTGATATTGTTGAGATTGACCATGTTTTCATTAGCGAATCTGGCATTGAGATGACCACCCTCGATATTTTGCTCTCAAAATCCGACTTTGTTTCTATCAACTGCGATCTCAACCCCACGAGCGAACATCTAATCAATGCTGTTACTTTGGCACAGATGAAAGAGACCGCTATTCTCATCAACTCTGCACGGGGTCCCATCGTGGATGAGCAAGCGTTGATTTCTGCACTTCAAGCAGGCAAGCTCGGTGGCGCAGCGATGGATGTCTTTGAAGTCGAACCCCTCCCCGAAGATAGCCCCCTCAAGAAAATGGATAACGTCATGCTCGCTCCCCACAACTCCAACTCCAGCCCTGCGGCATGGGAACGTGTGCATTGGAATACGATCAAGAATTTGCTTGAAGGACTAGGAATTGCATTCAATGGAAAATAAAACAGCACTCATCACAGGCGCAGCTGGCGGGATTGGGCGTGCGACCGTTCAACTCTTTGCATCCAAAGACTGGCGCGTCATCGGTGTGGATATTGCTGAATACGGCGATAACTTCCCCGAAAATGGACTTTTCATCCAAGCCGACATCTCACGCGGCAACGCGATGGAAGAGATTTTCGTGCAGGCACAACAATTTACAGATAGTCTGGAAGCCCTCGTGAATAACGCCGCGTTACAAATCGCCAAGCCTATTCTCGAAACATCCGTCGAAGAATGGGATGCGGTCATGGAAGCCAATTTACGCTCCGTATTTCTAGGCGTGAAACTCGCACATCCGCTTTTGAAGATGTGTGGGGGTGGGGCGGTCGTGAACGTATCCTCTGTCCACGCTATCCAAACCTCGGCGAATATCGCTGCTTATGCCGCAAGCAAGGGCGGTCTTCTTGCGTTGACGCGCGCAATGGCAATCGAATTTGCGCCAGATGATATCCGCGCGAACGCTATCCTCCCCGGCGCAGTCGATACGCAAATGCTCCGCGATGGTCTCGGGCGTGGTCACGTCGGGGACGGGGACGTTCAATCCCGACTTGAAAATTTGGCGCGAAAAACCGTTAGCGGAAAAGTTGGTCTCCCCGAAGAGATTGCCAGCGCGATCTACTTCCTCGCCGATAATGAACAATCCTCCTTCATGACCGGTCAAGCCCTCGTTGTAGATGGCGGCGCAACCGCGTGTTTAAGCACCGAATAATGCAAAGTTCTACGCAAGTTTTACTGGTTCTCTTTGTAATCGCTTTAATTATTGTCGCTGTTTTGATTTATCTGCTCAAGCAAAATACAAAAGCACAAGACAGCCTTGAAAAAGAAATGCAAAGACGCATCAACAGCGAATACAGGTTGCTCTTTGAAAAATGGAAAAAAGAATATGAAAAAACGATCCGCAAAGACGCTGCGTCTAAAAGTCAGTCCACGTTGATCGGAAAGATCACCGAGCACTTCATCCCCTATCTGCCAGATTTCCCCTATAATCCGCAGGATGCCCGCTTTTTAGGTGCGCCCATAGACTTCATCGTCTTTGATGGTCTGAGTACCGGAGAGATCAAAGAAGTGGTACTCGTTGAAGTCAAAACGAATAAAGGCAGCCTCAGCAAACGCGAACGCCAGCTTCGTGATGCGGTAAATGAGGGCAAGGTAAAATGGACACAGATCAGACGTGCCGTAGAACTAGAATCTGAAAAGTGACGAGTGATAAGTGAGCTTGCTTATGCCTATACTTGTAATGCATTGCTCATCAAAAATATGAAAAATACCCTCAAATCCTTCATCCCTGCCCCTCTTTGGCGCGCTGCCCGCAGCACCGTCATCGCGGCGCAGAATTTCCCCAGCTTACCTGCTGCCTATCTCCACCCCTGGCGCAGACAGAGCATGGATTCCCTCGCTGAACTCAAAGACAAATACAAGGGTGAACGCTGTTTTATTATCGGCAACGGTCCCAGTTTGCGAAATACCGATGTCTCTAAGCTCAAAGACGAATATACCTTCGGGATGAATCGCATCTACCTCGCCTTTGAAGAATGGGGCTTCCAGACCACTTTCCTGGCATCGGTCAATGATCTCGTCATCGAGCAATGCGTAGACGATTTCCTCGCCCTCGATATGCCCCGTTTTTTCTCCTGGCGTTCACACAAGTTTTTCCTCAAATTCGCCAGCGAAAATCTCCCTAATTTCCTTTATACAACTTATTCTGGCGAAAAGTTTGCCGAAGACGTTCGCTATCGTGTCTGGGAAGGGGCGACCGTCACCAATATCTGCATCCAGCTTGCCTATCATATGGGCTTCGAGCAGGCAATTCTGATCGGCGTGGATCATAGTTTCAAAAGCAAGGGCGAAGCCAATAAAACCATCACATCCGATGGCGATGACCCCAACCATTTTGATCCGCGTTATTTTGGCAAGGGCTTTCGTTGGCAACTTCCCGACCTCGATATGTCTGAGATCGCCTATGCGATGGCAAGAGAGAATTACGAAAAAGATAACCGCCAAATTTTGGATGCGACCATTGGCGGACAGCTAACCATCTTCGATAAAGTGGACTATGACAGCCTCTTCTAAAAAATCCCCAAAGCCTGTCATTGTGAGCGAAGCGACGCGTGCCCTTCAGGGTAAGCAATCTCCCTCTAAGAATGGGAAGACTGCCGCGTCGCAAAAGCATGCTCCTCGCAGAGTCACGCTCGTGCTTTTGGTTTGCTTGCTCCTCTTGGGCGGGATTCTGCGCCTTATAGATAGTACCGATCCCCCCCTCGACTTTCATTCGACTCGCCAACTAAGAAATATCCTCGTTGCCCGCGACATCTACTACCAAATCTCACCCGATCTGGATTCCCAAAGTCGCGATTTGGCAGCCTCCTTCGCCAAAAGCGTAGGCGACTTCGAGCCGCCCATTATCGAATCGCTAGTCGCCCTCGGCTACGCTTGGACAGGTGGAGAGAGCTTTGCTATCCCGCGTATCTTGAATACTTTCTTCTGGCTCCTTGCGGGTTTAGCCCTTTTCGATCTTGCCCGCCGGATGACATCGGATTACGCTGCATTGATTTCGCTCGCTTTTTATCTTGTTTTGCCATTTTCTGTGCAGGCATCGCGCTCTTTCCAGCCCGACCCTTTGATGACTTCTCTCTTTGTGGGTGGGTTGTACGCGCTATATCGCTGGATAGAAGAAAATGATCGATTGTCATTGCGAGGCAGCTCTACCGCCGAAGCAATCTCCCACTCAAAGAGGGAGATTGCCGCGTCGCAAAAGCACACTCCTCGCAACGACAGTTGGCGTTGGGCGATCCTCGCCGCCCTCCTGTTGGGATTGGCAACCCTCGTCAAGATCGTGATTGCCTTTTTCATCGCGGCAGTTGCGATTGCGGCAGTCTTACTCGCGCATGGATGGAGGAAATTCTGGAAATTCCCACAAGTTTGGGCAATGGCGATTTTAATGATCCTGCCCGCCTTTTCCTACTATATTATTGGCGGCGGGGAACGCTCTGGCGAATATTTCGTTAGTTGGACTCTCGACCTGATCCATCTTCTTTCCAGCACGAAGTTCTATCTTCAGTGGATGACTTTTATCGGCTCGTTATTTGGGCTGCCTGTTATTTATCTGAGCATTATCGGCATGCTTCTCCTACCCCCACGCGGACGCACGCTTCTCGTCGCGGTCTGGATCGGCTATCTGTTTTATGGGCTGACACTGCCTTTCCAGATGTATACGCACAGCTATTATCATATTCAACTTGTGCCAATTATCGCATTGGGGATCGCGCCCATTGCCCATTTGGTCATTGAGCAAATTAAGGGTCAGGAGCGTTTCTGGCGAAGTCTGCTTGTGGGCGTGATTCTGCTTGGGGTTGGGTATCCCGCTTGGGTGGCGCGTTCCACGCTCATCGCTGAAGATTATCGTCACGAAGTTCCTTTTTGGGAAAATATCGGCGAAGCTATCCCACCTGATTATGATGTTATCGCCCTGACGCAGGATTATGGCTATAGGCTGATGGCGTTTGGCTGGCGGAAGGTTTCGCTTTGGCCCCTTTCGACCACGCTGATGGAAGCGCGCGGCGGCAGTATTGATGCGCAAAATGAATTTGAAGCTCGGACCGAGGGCATGGAGTTTTTTGTTGTGACGGCTTTGGGGCAGTATGAAAAGCAGCCCGGTTTGCAGGAAATTTTAGAAAATTATTCCGTCGCGGCGCAAGGCGATGGTTATATTATTTTTGATCTGCGAAAATAATGATACGAATTTTCTTAGCTGATTTCTGGAAAGATATAAAAAGATTTTTTAGCGAATTAATCCCTAAAAAAGTTTTTTCAACGCGCGCAATTTTTCTTTTTTTCATTACGTTTGCAGCAGCAATTTATCGTCTCTCAGAGATCGGATTGGGAATTTCTTATGACGAGGCGTATACCTATTTGGCATTTATTCGTGGTAGTCTTTTGCAAACCGCGATGGATTATCACTTGCCAAACAATCACATTTTTCTGAGTCTGATTCTTAATTTGGTTTTCCACAGTTTTGGTGGGGATTTGTGGGTATTGAGAATGCCAACCCTGATCGTTGGGGTTTTAATGATCCCCGCGACCTATGCCTTGGGAAAACGTCTTTATAACCCTGCAACGGGGATTCTCGCCGCAATTGCTGTTGCTCTTTTTCCAGAACTGATCCATTTTTCTGCGATTTTTCGAGGATATATTTTTGTCGCTTTCTTTACCCTAGTGGTTTTTATTTTGGGGGATGATTTGCGCCGCAAAAAGAATCGTTTTGGCTGGCTTGCCCTGATTATCGTTTTTATATTAGGACTTTACACTATCCCGACGATGCTTTTCCCCTTTGCGATTTTCTATTACTGGCTACTGTTTTCTGCATTGATCGGCGATTTTAGGGAGAGTTATCACAGCAAATGGGAGTTCCTGCAGTATTGGTTTGCCAGTGGTATCTTGACTGGCTTGGGTACATTTGTCCTTTATTTACCAATATTTATTTTTAGCCGCGACGACCTTTTTAATCATCATTGGCTAATTCCCGTTCCGTGGGATGTCTTGCCAAACCGTATGTGGGGAAAATTGCTCAACACTTGGGCAGAGTGGACGGCCCCCATCCCGCTGTGGCTGGCGTGGTTGGGTGTTTTCGGCGGCATTATCGCTTTGATTCTCCACAAAAAACTTTCCAAACATAAATTCCCTTTGCAAATTGCCTTCATTCTTGGCATCGTGACGATGATCCTGATCCAACGTCCCAATGCATGGCCGCGGGTTTGGTCTTTTTCGATTGCTCTTTTGCTTATTTGGGCGGCTGCGGGCTTAGTTGGGATTCTTGGCAAGTTGAAAATCAGGCAGATTTCTGTAGCTTGGCTTTTGGTTGGAGTCGCGTCCGTCACGCTCTTTTTTGGGGCGGTACAACTCATCCCGCAGTTATCCATTTATCCCACAGAAAATAGCAATCTCGAATCTTCTGCAGATTTTTTAACAAAAGAGCTGGACTCAGGTGATATGATTTTAATGGACGGCTCACACGCGCCTTTCCTTGAGTATCATTTGTATATCCAAGGTGATTATGATGGATATTTCAATCGCGAGAAGGAATATCAACGCATTATTCTCGTTGTAGTGGAAAAAAATGGCGAAAATCTGGATGTCTTGCTTAGGAAATTTTCTGAGAGATATAATTTTGATATTGATACACTAAAAATGCTGCGTAATTTCGGTAATTATCAAATTTACGAGGTCTTTCCTGTAGAATGAAATTTTCAATAATTACGCCGTCTTTTAATCAAGCGGATTATTTGGATGAGACGATCAAATCCGTTTTGGATCAAAACTATCCACAGCTCGAATACGCGGTTGTGGACGGCGCATCCACGGATGGGAGCGTGGGAATCATCAAAGAGCATTCCGAGCATTTGACGTGGTGGGTGTCCGAACTAGATGCCGGACAAGCGGATGCGATTAACAAAGGCTTTTCCCGCGCAACGGGCGATATTGTTGCCTGGCTCAACTCGGACGATGTCTATCTCCCCGAAACTTTGTCGAAAGTTGCTACGCTTTTTGAGCAAAACCCCGACATAGGCATCATCTACAGTGATGTGCTTTCCATAGACGGCGACGGAAACCCGATCAACGTGCAGCGTTTTGCGCCTTATGAATTGGATGATTTGATGGCCTTCAATATCATCAGCCAGCCGGGCGTTTTTATGCGCCGTAGTGTTTTGGAGCAGGCGGGTTATCTCGATCTTGGCTATCATTTCCTGCTTGATCATCATCTCTGGTTACGGATAGCGCAACTTGCCCCGATGGTTTACACACCACAAATTTTGGCAAAAGCCCGCTACCACGATGACGCGAAAAATATCGCCCATGCCGAGAAATTTGGGCAGGAGGCCTTCAAAATTTTCGATTGGATGGAGCAACAGCCGATCCTGGCACAAATTCTGAGCAAAAAGAAATCCAAAGTCCTGGCTGGCGCATATCATCTTGATGCGTTTTATTTGGTCGAAGCCGGTAAAATGCGCGCTGGCTTGGCTGCGTATAGACGCACTTTTTTCAAAAATCCGCTCACCGCGCTCAAAAGCTGGAAACGGATTTTATACGCATTTTTGAGTCTCATCGGTTTTGCGCGTGTGCGTGAGCTTTATGTAAAGATGCGGAAGAAAAACTTAACGCGAATGGACGAATGACGCGGACAAAAGCTTAAAAATACTCACCGGTGGTTGAGTAGCCTGAAGCGAAGCGAAAGGCGTATCGAAACCACCTGTTAGGTAACGCATATAAAATGTCTGGTTTCGATACGGCGAGAGGCATCGCCTACTCAACCTAAAAATATTCGCGGCATTCGTTCAATTCGCATAATTCGTGATGAAAAATCTCTGGATAAAACTTTGAAACCCTCCTATCTCCCCAAACCCCTCTACTGGCTCTTCGTCCTCGTTATTTTCCTCGGCTCCTTCGCTCTGCGGATGGTCGATATCGACGATCTTCCCCTCGATTTTCATCCTACGCGCCAGCTCTTTTCTGCGCTTAAGGTTCGTGGTATGTATTATGAAAATGTGCCTGACATCCCCGAGTGGCAACGCGAGATGGCTGTCCAGCAGTGGAAAACGCAGCCTACATTGGAGCCAGAATTCATCGAATATATGACCCTGATCGCCTACGTCCAAAAAGGCGATGCCGATCTTGCCCTTCCGCGCCAAATTACCGCCATCTTTTGGGTCGTCAGCGGCTTCTTTCTTTTCCTCGCCGCGCGTCGACTCGTCTCGCCCGACGGGGCGTTGCTGACCGCCTCCTTTTATCTTTTCCTCCCCTACACCGTTTACGCCAGCCGCAGCTTCCAACCTGATCCGCTCATGGTCGCATTTATTGCCGCATTTATTTGGGCATTGGCAGGCTGGTTGGATGAAAGAAAATGGCGATGGGTAATTTTAACGGGATTCTTCGGGGGGCTGGCAATCCTTATGAAGGTGGTAGCAATTTTCTTTATCGCGGGCGCGGCACTTGTCGCTATCCTGCAAAAGATGTCGCTCAAAAAAGCCTTCAACAACGCGCAGGTTTGGGGCATTGCCACGCTCGCCCTTTTACCGACCCTCGCCTATTACATCAACGGGATGGCGCTCGGCGGCAGCACATCCGGTGGTTCTGACGGGCGTTTTTTCCCTGAACTGCTCACTTCGCCCTCTTTTTATTTGCGCTGGGGACTCAATCTCGACCAAGTCATCGGCTATCTCGCCATCGCGCTCGCCCTGCTCGGTTTGCTGCTTTTCCCCAAACAGAAAAAGGGGATTCTGATCGGATTATGGGGCGGCTATATCCTTTACGGGCTGATCTTCAATTACCATTTTTCGACCCACGATTATTATCAGATGCCTTTCCTGCCTGTGGCCGCTTTGTCATTAGCGCCACTTGGAGAGATGATGAGCGGGACGCTGCGCTCGCGCTTGTCGAAAGGCGTGATACCGCGCTTTATCTTTGTTTCTGCGTGGATACTGGCTCTGCTCGGCGCCGCGTGGACAGTTCGCTCCGAACTCCGTGCAACTGATTACCGTCCCCTCGCCGAATCCTATCGTGAAGCCGGTGATCTCCTCCGCGACCAAGGCAAAACCGTCGCCCTCAGCGAAGACTATGGCTACCGGATGAATTATTGGGGCTGGCTCAATGTCACCCCCTGGCCTTCCGCGGGCGACCTCTGGTATCAGGAAAAACGTGGCGACCCACAGAACTTTGCCCAAAGCTTCAACAAACACGCCAAAGACCGCAGCTTCTTCCTCGTCACTGACTTTGAAGAATGGGAAGTACAGGAAGAATTACGCAATTACTTGACCCAAAATTATCCCCTCTTCGCCGAAGGGAATAACTATCTCATTTTTGATCTGCGGTAAGAAAGCATAGTTTAATGTCGTAACAATCACCCTGTTAGGCACTTATTCATAAAGTTGGGAGGAAAACATGCCCAAAGATTATTCAGACTATTCCTTGGAAGAGTTACAGGATATCCAAGAACAGCAACAGAAAAAATCTGAAAAGATCTTTTATATATTTGTTCTTGTAGGTGGAACTGTGGGTTTATTATATAATCGTCATCTTGTCCGCACTTGGGGGCTATATGATGAGCTGGCGGCAATAAGTTCTCCAGCCATAATCATATTTGGTATTTATTCTCTTTTATTTCCAGATGATTTTTCTCGTTATGCTGGCATTAAAAAGCCTCCTCGTGTATGGATTGCCTTCATATTAGCCATTTTTAGCGGCATAGTAAATTTACTCGCTTCTAAGTATGGCTTTTTCTAAAAAAATGGGGAATATAAATTTTTGAAACATGTGAATATTTGCTGGCAAATTATTCTCTTTATACAGAAAAGGAAACTTATCTTATTTTCAATTTGCGCTAGAAATTTTTACTTTGCCTGATAGAATATAGATAAAGCCTTTCCTGTTTTCAAAAGGGGGCGAAGCCTCTGCACCCCACATCCCCAAAAACATGATCTCAAAAAACGATTTCATTCACATCCCCTATACGCCCGATCTGACACAGGGTGGCATTGCTTATGCTTGCCGCTCTTTGCCGCATACCTATGATCGGATGGGCGGCTCAAACGCGAAAAGAATGCGCCGTATCGTCGGTGGGATAGCGGTGGAGTTGGCTTTTCGGCGTTATCTTAATGAGCAGGAAATTCCTTTTGATGTAAAGGGAGCAACGCCTTTTACTGACCCTGATAAATATGATGTTGCGCTCGGCGGGCATCGCTGCGATGTGAAATCATTTATGCTCTCCCGAAAAAAGCAGATCACCGATCTCAACCGTGATTGGGGCTTGCTGCTCGGCGCCTCGGCGTTGATTCCCTCCGATCAGTTTGCGGCAGGAAACCATAACGAGAGTGATATTTATATCTTTTCTTTTCTGACGGGATTGCAGGCTTCATCGCAAAAGAATATGGCAAAGGCGATAGATGCTGGCGAGCCTCTTCACCTGATCCACACGATGCCGAAAGCGTGGGCAAAGCCGAAGGGTTGGCATCCGCTTGGGGCCTTGGCATTAAAAAGCGATTGCGATGAGAGGCTGACCATAGAATTGGGTGGGCAAGATGCTGAAAGGAAGTTCTTGTCGGAGACGATCACGTTGAAGCCGAGAGAACGCCTTAAAGCGGAAGCAAATTTCCACACGCTCGCTTACGTCCATGTAGACAAAATGCCGAACGGACGGGTGGGCATCCATAGCCCTGAAAAAGATGAGACTTACCTTATCCTGTCCACTGAGTGGAAAAATATCTGGCTTTATGGAATGCGTGTGGTTTTAGCAGGTTATCTGACACGGGCGGGATTTCGTGAAAAGGCAAAAGAATTGCCTGTCGGCAGCCGCGTTTTTCAATATAGTAAGACGCGGACGAAAAATCTCGCCGTGCCTGTCGCAGAGTTGAATCCCCTCGGACATCTTTTTGAGCAAGTAAAAGGCTGGGGGAGAAAATGAATCGAATTCTTTGTGCGGTACGTGGTGGCCCTGGCAGTGAGAAAACGATTTCGAATGCGATTGCTCTGGCAAAAAAAGAGCGAGTGCGTTTGGTATTTTTATATGTTATCAATCTTGGTCGTTTTCTTTCTTCGAGTGGAGATCGTATAGAGAGTATGGCTACTGAATTGCGCCGCATGGGGGAATATGTACTTTTGATGGCGCAGGCAATGGCTGCTCGAGAAGGTGTGGTTGCAGATACTTTTGTGCGAGAGGGTGGTGTTCTTGAAGAAATTTTTGCAATATGTCAAGAGATGAGAATCGATAGCGTCATGATGGGGAAACCGAACCCGGATAGTGACGAAAATTGCTTTAGTCTTGAAAAACTGGAGGCTTTTGCGGCAAAGATGAATGCTGATTATGAGGTAAGGATAATTCTTGCAGAAAATGATCTTATGCAAAAGGAAATGGCATGAAAAAAACAGAGAATCTTATCCGTTGCCCTTGGCCCAGTGATGACCCGCTTTATATTCGTTACCACGATGAAGAGTGGGGCCTTCCCGTGTATGATGATAAATTGCTTTTTGCTAAATTGCTTCTCGACGGCGCACAAGCTGGCTTGAGCTGGATCACGATCTTGCGCAAACGAGAAAACTATTGGCAGGCATATGATAATTTTGATGCTGAAAAAATGGCGCGCTACGATGATGAAAAGATCGCCGAGTTAATGGGCAACGCGGGCATTATCCGCAACAGACAAAAGATCAATTCTGCGATAAAAAATGCCCAAGCTTATTTACGCCTGCGTGAAGAACTTGGTTCTTTTAGTGATTATCTCTGGGGATTTGTGGGGGGAAAACCGATCGTGAATACTTTGCAGTCAGAAGCAGATTATATGGCAACTTCGCCAGAATCTCATGCAATGTCGAAGGATTTGAAAAAGCGGGGATTTAGTTTTGTCGGCCCAACCATCTGCTATGCTTTTATGCAGGCGGTCGGGATGGTGAACGACCATTTGGTCAGTTGTTTTCGTTACGAAGAGATCAAGCGGGCTTCGTAAAAAATGATGTTGCTTGTGTCGTAAGTGATGGGCATGTCACTGCGAGCGGAGTTTACGAAGCGTGGCAGTCTCCTCCACCATCTTGGAGATTGCTTCGGCGATAAAACCGCCTCGCAATGACAAAAGTATCACTTACTTTTTACCACTGCCTAAAAAATTTAACTTCCCAACAATTTATGCGAAAAACTGTCCCAAATCTCTTGGGGGTAAACGATCTCATTTGAACCTGGTAACTGCTCCATCGCCATCCCTGTGTTTAGATCGATCCCTATTTGTTCGTAGGCTTTATAAGCCAATTGGCTGCAATAAAAAGCCCTGTCACTTTCAGCATTAAAGAAATTAAGATTATATGGCTTGCCAATTTGTGCCAAGCAATATTCCGCTATTTTCTCGCGCATATGCATTTCTTCATTTTCTGAAAGCTCCAGCCCATCTAGCGGAGCTGTAACCCCATAAAAAGTATCGATCAAAAAGCCGCGCTCTTTTGTCATCTTTTCAGAATCCCAAATGCCATCATGTACAGAAAAGGGGGTTACACCTCGTGATCCTGACTCTATGCAGCGTCCATCAGGACCCAAATAGATTGCAATATGATCTACGTCACCGGGCACAAGCAAGCCAACAAGGAACCAAAATTCACCGGGCAAAATGTCGGGCTTCCCGTTTCGTGTGCAAATAATATCGCCGGTTTGTACAACCAGACCTTCGATTTGATAAGAATAGATCATATAGAAGATTATACGAGATTAATAGAATTTTTTGGGTAACTACTCAGCCTCCTTATTACACGTCACTGCGAGCCGCTTTTGCGAAGCAGTCTCCTTCACGATTGGGGAGATTGCTTCGGCGATAGTGCCGCCTCGCAATGACGTACCTGAGTAGTTACTTTTTTGGGGATAAAAAGCAGTAACCGCACCTGTTTTTAGCTTGCTTCCGCTTGTCAGCACCTGTGGGAAATGGACATCTTTGCAGTAAAAGTGGGGGACAAGTATAAAAGATTACTATTACAGTAAGCGTTTGCATTAAAAGTAAAGTGTTGGTAAAATATGTTTTGTAAACCCAAAATATAACATTCAGGCTAATGGAAAGCATCGGGATTGTCTGCATGTTTATCAAAAACAACCGGGCAAAAGCCCATAAGCTGGTGGCTGCCAAACTCTAAAAAACAATAACGGTGAAAGAACCGCTCGATTCATTTATAAAGCGGATGATATTTTTAGGTGCTGTCCATGAGCGAAATTGAAAAAGAAGAACGAAAAGAATCTACATTGAAAAAAATCATAAAAGTTATTCTATGGATTGTGGGCGTTATTGGGGTTTTATTTATCGCCATGATTACATTCAAACCTTATGCCTTTCACGGCGCAATCTTACAATCTCCTAACCCCGCACAAGATTTCACATTACTCAACCATTACGGGCAAGAAACTTCTTTGAGTGATTACCGAGGCAAAGTAGTGCTCTTATATTTCGGCTACGCCGCCTGCCCGGATGTTTGTCCCGCTACTCTAGCTGAAATAAAACAGGCAAATGACATCTTGAAAGAAGAAGGGCGTAATGATGAGATGCAGTTTCTGATGATCATGATTGACCCTGAACGAGACACTGCTGAAAGAACAGCTACCTTCCTGGCGCATTTTGACCCAAGTTTTATGGGTTTACTTGGTGAAGAAGAAAAAGTTGCTCAAATAGCCACTCAATATGGCATCTTTTATGAAAAACAAGAATCAGAATCAGCAATGGGCTATCTTGTAGACCACACGGCTACCACAATATTGATCGATCCCGATGGTTATATGCGTCTGATGTTTGCTTATGGCACAGAGGGAGCAGATATGGCAGCGGATATTATTCAAGTTTTAGATCACTAAACATAAATATTCAGGTCTTAGCTATGAAGAGATCAAAAGCTCAAGAAAAAGAATCCTCATCTTTACTCAAAAAATTTATAACAATAATCCTGTTTATAGCAGCTCTTATTGGCATTTTATTTATAGCCCTCATAGCCTCCAAACCTCATACCTACAATGGCACGCTTATTCAATTCCCTAACCCGGCTCCAGAGTTTAGGTTAACCAACCATTATGGGCAAGAAACTTCTTTGAGCGACTATAGAGGCAAAGTAGTGCTACTGTATTTTGGCTACGCCTCTTGCCCCGATGTTTGCCCTGCTACTTTAGCAGAAGTAAGACGAACCGTTGAAATTTTAGAGGAAGAAGGGCGTGCCGATGAAATGGAACTTTTAATGGTAACGGTTGACCCGGAACGCGATACTGCAGAAAGAATGGCTATATTTTTGGAGCATTTTCACCCTGCTTTTATTGGCTTAATTGGCGCAGAAGATGAAATTGCTCAGGTAGCCTCCGAATATAACATCCTCTACAACAAAGAGGA
This sequence comes from Anaerolineae bacterium, assembly GCA_018648685.1. Lineage (GTDB taxonomy): Bacteria > Chloroflexota > Anaerolineae > Anaerolineales > Villigracilaceae > Desulfolinea. The sequence continues at coordinate 12,214 of JABGQT010000083.1, read as the reverse complement.
GACAGGTTCGGCAATGGGCTATGCGGTGAACCATACAGCTTCCATGGCTTTGATTGATCCAGATGGTTATAAGCGTATTGTATTTCCTTATGGCACAGACGGTGTCGATATAGCCGAAGATATTATTTATATTTTGGATCATTAGCAGAGATCAGGCTGGTTTTGCCTGATAATTTAAATGTGGATGTTGAAATCGTTACGTACCTGTTTTGGGCTTGGATGCCGGTTCCCGAAGGGGATGCGCGGCATGAAAAAGGGATGTCCACAATGCTCACGTTCAAAAAAACTTAATTAATGACACCCAAGTTGAAAATACGAGCGTCGCGAGATCATAAATCCAACAAAACGATAAGAATAGGAGTTGCTATGCAACAAAAGTCGATGAGAAAAAAAATCCTTATTTCACTGTTTTTGCTTTCTTCAATGCTATTGCTGATCGGATGTAGCTCTGCAGAAGAAATGGCTCCATCTGATACAAGTGTAGAAGAAGCAGATATTCTTATCGAGGGTGCATGGTCACGCTCTACACCGGAACTGATGGATGGCTCCGGTATCACTTATATGCTTATCCAAAACAACGGCTCTGCTGATGACAGGCTTCTAGCTGCCAAAACAGATGTTTGTGATGTCGTTGAATTACATGAGCATAAAATGGACAGCAACGGCATGATGCGGATGCGCATGGTCGAGGGTGGTTATATTGACATCCCCGCAGGCGGCGAAGTGGAACTGACGCCCGGTGGGCTTCACCTGATGCTCATCAACCTGCACGAGGGGCTGGAAACCGGAACAAGCTACGAATTAACGCTCAAATTTGAAAAAATGGGGGAAGTAATGATCGAAGTGCCGGTAGTTGATATCGAGCCTAAAAACTAAGCCATTTTTTTAGAAAAGGAGATCCTGATTTATGAAGAAAAGTATCACTCTTGTCCTACTCCTGCTACTCTCTGTTTTCTTACTCATTGGGTGTGCACCAGCCGAACCCGTTATGGAAGAAAGCGCAGTAGAAGAAGTATCTGCTCCGGAAGCTGAAGAAGAAGCAGCTCCTGAGCCAACAGCCGCGCCTGCCGCAACCGAAGAAGCGACAGAAGAAAGCGTCGAAGAAGCACCTGCTGCTCCTGCCGTTGATGTCACCCCGCGTCCCCCCGAAGAACTTGTGGAGGGATTGTTCATCAACATGACCACCGATAATATAGACCGCGCTGCTATGGCAGTTGGGTTTGCGACCAAAATCCGCAAACAAACCGGCCGCCCCGTCACTATTTTCTTCAACACGCAAGGCGCCCGCCTTGTAGATGTAGATATTCCCCAGAGTACCCACAAGAGTGGCAATACCATCCATGAGATGATCCAAATGTTCATGGATGAAGGCGGTGTCGCGCTTGTTTGCCCCGTTTGCATGAAAAATGTTGCCGGTATGGATACAGAAGATATTCTGCCCGGTGTAATTATTGGCACCCCCGAATTTACTTGGGGTGCTATGTTTGCGGAAGATGTAACTGTGATTAGTTACTAAAATTTCTGAAATGTATTTGCGAGGCAGTTTTATCGCCGAAGCAATCTCCCTGATAGTTTTGGAGATTGCCACGTCGCAAGAGCATGCTCCTCGTAAAGACATCATTAAGAAAGTATCAAAAACAAAAAAGGATAAAAAATGAAAAAACAATTACGTTACCTCACCAGCCTCATCGTTGTTGCATTTGCGCTCTATGGCGTTTTTGCTCTCGTTATGTCTTTCCAGCCAAGCATTGCTCATGCAGCCGGCAATGAAAGCGCACAGCTTCAAGAGGATACGCCTCCCACACCACGCACGCCAGAGGAGCTGAAAGATGGTCTTTTCATCAATATGACTACCGATGATATTGACCGCGCTGCGATGGCAGTCGGCTTCGCGACCAAAATCCGCAAACAGACCGGTCGCCCCGTCACCATTTTCTTCAACACTCAGGGCGTTCGCCTCGTAGATGTGGATATCCCCCAGAGCACCCACAAGAGCGGCAATACCATCCACGAGATGATCCAAATGTTTATGGACGAAGGCGGCGTTGCCCTCGTTTGCCCCGTTTGTATGGTCAACGTTGGCGGTATGGAGACAGAAGATATTCTCCCCGGTGTCATCATCGGTACCCCCGAATTCACTTGGGGCGCGCTCTTCGCCGAGAATGTGACCACGCTCAGTTACTAACTTTTTAAGTCAGACGTTCAGCCCCCTGTCCCTCGCTTCGCTGGGGCATCCCCCCAAATACTTCGCATTTAGGGGGACAAAGAAAAAAGAGGCATTCAGAAAACATAGAGCTACCTTTTTCTCCCCTAAATTCCATGCTTTTGGAATTTGGGGGAGATACCCTGAAGGACACTTTGCCCGACAGGGCAGAGGGGGGCTTTATGTGCAAGGAGATCATCATGCGAAAAACCTTTTTAGCACTTATTTCTCTCCTTATTATTTCCACCCTCCTTATCTCAGGATGCACCACATCATCACGAGATCAAGAACTGCGCGCCATCATCGAAAGCGAAGGATTAACGGGCGACCCCAGCATTGGGCGTGACCTGCCCGAGATCAGCGACCCACTCCCGCAGCTTGGGATGATGCTCTTCTATACCAAAGCGCTCAGCGCCGCTCAAGATGCCGCTTGCGTTAGTTGTCATCACCCCTCTTTGGGCGGCGGGGATGGTCTCCCCATGTCCATTGGCGTAGATGCCGATGTCCCCGAGCTCTTGGGTCCGGGGCGCACCCACGTTTCGGGACCGCTCGTCCCTCGAAATGCGCCGACTACGTTCAATTCAGGGATGTGGGACGCATTCATGTTCCACGATGGGCGTGTAGAAAGTAAGGGCAAAACACCAGGTGCAAACGGTGCCGACGGATACGGCATCCGCACCCCAGACCGCCCCTGGGGTTATCCTGATCCCGATGCCGGGGCAAATCTCGTTGTGGCGCAGGCGCGTTTCCCCGTCACAGCTGAAGACGAAATGCGCGGATTCGATTTTGGCACAGGGCATGGTAACACCCTCGAAGTCCGCGACGAAACCACCCGTGAATTGCTCGCCGCAATCCTCGGCGGCTATGGCTACGGCGAAGGCATTCTCGAGCAAAACGAATGGTTGGCCGAATTCCAAAAAGCCTTCGAGAGCGACGCTGATGCCGAAACACTGGTCACTTTTGAGAATATCGTCCATGCCATTGGTGAGTATGAACGCTCACAAATCTTTGTAGATACTCCGTGGCGCGCCTACGTTCAAGGCGACAATGACGCGATCAGCGAATCGGCGAAACGCGGCGCAATTTTGTTTTACACATCTGATGAAGAAGGCGGCGCAAATTGTTCGTTTTGCCATTCTGGCGATTTCTTCACCGACGAAGATTTTCATGTCATCGCCATCCCGCAGATCGGGCGCGGCAAAGAAAGCGGCACCTACGGCGATGATGACTGGGGGCGTTATCTCGAAACCCAAGACCCCGATGACAAACACGCCTTCCGTACGCCGACCCTGCTCAATGCCGAAGTAACGGGTCCTTACGGGCACGATGGTGCTTATGAATCGCTCGAGATGGTCGTTCGCCACAAAATGGATGTCGTCACCGCCCTCAATAATTACGATTTCACGATGCTCTCGCCCGACATCCGCACGCACAACGCAGAAACTTATACGCAAGCAGCGCTTGAGCAGCTAAAAGAAAACCGCCGCAACGACATCACCACCATCGAAGACCTTTTCCTCAGCGACCAGGATGTCGAAGATATCGTCAATTTTATGCTCACGCTCACCGACCCCTGCACCCAAGACCGAAATTGCCTCGCCCCTTGGATTCCCGGCGAAACCACGCCCAACCCGGATGGTTTGCAACTCGAAGCCGTGGACGAAGATGGCAATCCCCTCTAGCACCCCGCATCTCCTCATGCGATAAAGGCGTGTGTCACCCAGACGCACGCCTTTACTTTAAGGGGATGGATTGCCCGCCCCCGTTTTAGGCTTGCTACCGCTTAATAAACATCTCCCCGATGAAAAGAAAATACCCTTTAAAAAGCCCCGCCTATCACGGAGTCAGAAATCTCCAGATTTTTGCTTTCCAAACCCAATGTCTGGAGACATTGGACTCCGCCCTTTTTTTATAAGCGGCTATATTCGCGAGGGTGCGTACCCAAAGGGCACAAGATCGCACCAAAACGATAAGAATCTTCTCTTCAATGGGCAAAATGCTTGTCGATTAGTATCTGCTTGTCGAAGTTGGTGCGATGCACGCCTGCATCAATCCTTAACCAATTCAGTAAACATTTGCCGTATCTGTAAAATTCAGGTACAATTTGTCCTGTTATGGCAAATGATAACAAAATCTAACAAGGTGAAAAAATGTCAACTGCTTATCAGCGCCAACAAAAAATTCTAGATTGTCTCTCAGAAAGAGAATCCTGCTCCATACAAGAGTTATCTGAGCTTCTTTCTGTTTCCACGATGACCATCCACCGCGACCTCGACAAACTCGCCGATGATGGCGCAGTCGTTAAGGTTCACGGTGGTGCTATCCTACGCCCCACTACTGCTCCGGCAACAGAGTACGCCTCCGCTTGCCCGATGTGCCAACAAATCGTACGGGAACAGCTTGCTTTCGTTCTCCAATTCGATGATGAGAGCAGCAAGCAAGCCTGTTGTCCGCATTGTGGCTTGATGATGCTGAATATGCAAAACCCAACGCTCATTTTGGCAACCGACTTCCTGCATGGGAACAAAGTCAACGCCCTTCAGGCAACTTATCTCATCAAAGCAGATCTAAAAACTTGCTGCTCTCCCGCTGTGATCGCATTTGCATCCACAGAAGATGCAGAACGTTTTCAACAAGGTTTTGGCGGTGAGATGATGAACTTCTCAGAAGCCAAATCTTTTCTGAGCAGCACCCACGCCCCACCACGAAATATGTGAAATCAGGGCGCATTGCCCTGATAACAAAAAACTTAGGAGAAGAAAAAATGAAGAAAGTACTTTTTGTTGTCTTGAGCATTGCGCTCATCGCCCTTGGCTTATCCGCCTGCCAATCTGCCCCTGAAGGACCCCAGATCGAAGTTTCTGGCGTTTGGGGACGCCCCTCCCCGATGACAGCGGGAAATGGCGCAACTTATTTCCTGATCGAAAATACAGGCAGTGAAGATGACAGGCTGATCAATGCAACGAGCAATGTCTCTGAAGTCGTTGAGCTTCACGATATGACCATGGACGATGGCGTGATGAAAATGTTCCACGTTGAAGAAGGATACGTTATCCCCGCTGGTGGCTCTGTTGAATTAAAACCGGGTGGCAAACACGTCATGTTCATTGGCTTATTTGAAAAACTCGAAGTTGGTCAGGTTGTAACGGTTGAGTTGGAATTTGAAAAATCAGGCAAAATGACCGTAGAATCCGAAATACGAGAAGAATAGGAGTAGCGAATTTTAGACTCCATCTAAAGCATTTCCTCAATGCAACACAGGCGCGTATCAATGGTACGCGTCTTTGTGATTCTGGGTAAAAAAAGCAACTCCGAAATAATTCATTTCGGGGTTTTTCTTTTTCCTTGACATCTTTCTTCCTCCATGATAAAGTATGGCGCATTGATTGCCATATAGCGCATAGAGAGCCAAAAAAAATGAGCAAAGATCGTCGTATACGCAGAACACAAAAATTATTGGGTGAGGCATTAATCGCCCTCGTGTTGGAGAAAGGGTATAAAAATATCACTATCCAGGACGTGACCGAACGCGCCGATATTGGCTACCGTACTTTCTTTCGACATTATGATGGGCTGGATGAATTATTCATTGAAATTGTCCAAGAAAGAGTCTATGAACTCTACGATATTCTTGACCTCCCCCAAGTCTATGAAGCTAATGCAGATCATATTGAAATTTCGCGAGAAAGTGGCTCAACACTTTTCAAGCATATTCAAGAAAGCCCCAAGATTTTCCGTGTCCTTCTTTTGGACGATAACTTGAGTTTTGTCCTTGAACCTGTGATGAAAATGGCACGCAAAAAAAATGAAGAACTTCTAAGCGGTTTGCCGAATATCAATATCTCCATCCCCGTTGCGGCAAACCACATCATCGCTGCGACATTTGGTCTCATGCGTTGGTGGCTAGAAAACGATATGCCCCATTCTGCAGAAAAAATGGGCGAAATTTTTACCGAACTAATTATTCAGCCGACCTTTTTAGCGCTGACGAGTAAATAGAAATATAAAAATGACAACTTCTACCCAAACCTTCCCTCTCATCCAACTCCGCGATGTAGTCAAAAACTACCAAAGCGAAGCGGGTGTTTTCCCCGCGCTAAAAACGATCAATCTAAGTATTGAACGTGGCGAATTTCTTGGCATTATTGGAAAATCCGGTGCGGGGAAATCAACCCTGCTGAATATGTTTACCGGTGTTGACGAACTCACTTCTGGTGAAGTCATTGTCCATTCAAGCGGAGAAAGCGTCTCTTTACATAACCTCAACGAAAATGATCTCGCCTTATGGCGCGGACGCACAATGGGTGTTATTTATCAATCTTTCCAACTTTTGCCTATGCTGACCCTTGTCCAAAATGTGATGATGCCAATGGATATGAGCGGCTTATATCATCCGCGCAAGAGTCGCGAACGTGCCCTTGAGTTGCTCGATATGGTCGAGTTGATTGAGCACGCGCATAAATTACCGGCATATATCTCAGGTGGGCAGCAGCAACGAGTAGCGATAGCACGTGCTCTCGCGAATGATCCGCCCATGATCGTTGCGGACGAACCAACTGGCAGCCTCGATTCCGTTACTGCGGATCACATCTTCCAGCTTTTTGAGCGGCTCGTTCAATCTGGGCGTACCATTGTGATGGTGACGCATGATAAAGGATTGATGCCGAGATTCTCACGCCACATAGAAATTGTGGATGGAGAGTTGCTCAGTGAAGGAGGCATCCAATGATGGAACACACTCAATCTCAACTTGCTTCCGATAAAGGAAAAGCACTGATAGAGATACAGCAGGTCGTTAAAACCTTTACCAACGCTGCCGGTGAATTCACCGCTTTGCGTGGCATCGACCTGACCCTGCACGAAAGCGAATTTGTTGCCGTAATTGGTAAATCGGGCAGTGGAAAATCGACTTTGCTGAATATGTTTACCGGCATCGATCATCCCTCAACGGGCAAAGTGGTCGTTGAGGGCGTAGATATTTACGCCATGAGCGAAAGTAAACGCTCACTCTGGCGCGGACGCAATTTGGGGATTGTTTTTCAGTTCTTTCAACTACTACCGATGCTTAACTTGCTCGAAAACGTAATGCTCCCAATGGATTATGTAGGCATGTACGAAGTTAATGAACGCCCTAAGCGCGCAATGGAATTATTGCGTATGGTCGGGCTGGAAGAGCATGCCCAAAAATTGCCGCGTGCTGTCTCGACGGGCCAACAGCAGAGCGCAGCAATTGCGCGCGCGCTTTCTACTGATGCCCCGATCATTGTTGCGGACGAGCCGACGGGCAATCTCGACTCGCGCTCTGCGAATCATATTATTGATCTCTTTACTGAGCTTTCTGAGCGTGGCAAGACGATTGTAATGGTCACGCATGACGCAACGATGACCAAACGTACCTCGCGTACAGTGGTCATTTCGGATGGAGTGCTGGTTAATGAAACCATTGCTCAAGCCCTGCCTTTGCTTTCACAACCGCTAATGAGGGAATTGAGCAATAAAGTAGAGAGGGTTCATTTTCAGCCAGGTGAAACAATTATCCGTAGTAAGCAAACAGTTGAAAAATTCTTCATGATCGCCAAAGGTGATGTCGATGTAGTTTTACATGGTCGAGGCAAAGATGATCTAGTTATCTCCCAGCTTGGGACGAATGATTTTTTCGGTGAAATAGAGTTGTTGCGTGGTGGAAAATCTATTGCCAGTGTGCGCGCAGGCTCAGAGAATGCTGTTGAGCTATTAGCTATTTCTCGTGAAGATTTCAACTGGCTCATGGCAGAATCCCCACTAACCGAAAAGGCGATTGGGGATATTGTGCAGAAAAGGTTGGAAGAGAAAAAGCAATCTGACAGACGGAAGAGAAAAGGATTGTTTGGAAGAAAATAATGAGAAACAGAAGAGCATTGTGCTCATCAGAGTGCGTTGCAGTTCTGAATGCGACGATAGCTTACTAGTGCCCAATGCATCTGCTGGATGCAACGCACAACTACTTGACCCTTACCCTGGCCTTTCGGGATATACATCCCTTAGAAGAGGGGAACTATGAAATACGGAGCAAAATATGCGCCCTCGATGGCGAAAAGTACTTTCGGACCTAATAGATAATAAAGCCCGCACAACGTTGGTGGTTCTTTCGATTGCGGTGGGTGTATTTGCAATTGGCGTGATAGCCGGCGCATACAGGATCATTTCTGATGATATGAGCGTTAGTTACGCGGCAAATAACCCATCGAATATAGAAATTCGGATGGATGATTTTGACGAAGACTTCCTCAATACCATTCGTAAATTCGATGGGATCAAAGAAGCAGAAGCGCGGCGTGTTTTCAATACGCGAGTCCGCCCTTTGGGTGAAACCTTATGGACTTCAGTAGATGTCGTTACCATGGAGGCTTTTGAAGCGAACGAGGTTAATTTGCTTGTTCCCATCAGTGGAGAGATAGTTCCGCTGAAGAACGAAATACTCTTGGAACGTGATGTTCTTGAAAAAATGGATGTTGTCCCTGGAGAAACCCTCGAGGTGCAACTCCGCGATAATAGCATCAAGACCATTTATGTCGCCGGCATTGTGCAGGATTCTTCTACAGGTGCTGTCGATTTTCTTGCGCCGCCACTCGCTTATATTTCTACAGATACACTCAAACTTTTCGATCAACCTGAGCTTTTCAATCGTGTTTTTGCAACTGTAGAAATAGGCCAGGATGATGACAATCATATTAATATTGTTTTATCAGCGCTGAAAGAAAAGATCGAGAAAAATGATTATGAAGTTGGGCGCACATTCCGCTCGCTGACTCATCAGCACCCGCTTGAGTCTACGATCAATGCGGTCTTGGGCATTTTGATGGCGTTGGGCGTGCTGATTGTTTTCCTCTCCAGTTCTTTGATCGCGAATACGCTCAGTGCTTTGCTTACCCAGCATCTTCGCCATATTGGTGTGATGAAACTGATCGGTGGGCGCGATAAGATTATTTTTAGAATGTATCTTATTCTCCTCTTAGCTTTTGGGGTTCTTTCTTTACTGGTTGCTGTTCCCTTAGGTGGGCAGGGTGCCTATGCTTTGGCGCAGTTCATTGCGAATAAGATGGGATTTCTGTTGCTCGGTTATAGAATTGTCCCGCTTTCCTTCTTTATCCAAATTGCGGTTGGGTTGCTTGTTCCGCTTATTGCAGGATTTGTGCCAGTTATTAAGGGTTCACGTGTAACGGTACAAAAAGCTATCAGTGGCGATACGTCTGGAGAAACCAGTGAGCAAGCTGAAGGGGGAGCGAATAAGGAATCGCGTATAGATGAGATTCAGCTCAAAGTCACACGTATTCTGGCAGATCGAGGTATCCGCATCCAGCGTCCTTTACTTGTTTCACTGCGAAATACATTTAGGCGACGTGGCCGGTTGATGTTGACTCTTTTCACGCTCACGATGGGTGGGGCAACTTTTATCTCGGTTTTCAATGTACGTGTGACGCTGCATGAATATGTGAAAGATGTCGGTAATTATTTCCTTGCCGATGTAACTCTTGACTTTGATACCCCTTATCGAGTCAGCGAAATTGAGCAATTTGCGCGCCAAGATCCACGTGTGACTCATGTAGAAGGTTGGGCTTTCTCTGGCGCAGATATTTTGTACCCAGATGGTTCAACTGCCGATAATGTAAGCCTTTTAGCTCCTCCCGCTGGAAGTGATTTGGTCAATCCTCTAATGGTAGCTGGGCGATGGATCGAAGCGGATGATAAAAAGAAGCTCACTATTAGCGAAGGAATCTATGATTTGTACCCTGATCTTGAAGTAGGAGATTATCTCCCGCTAAAAGTAAATGGGAAAGAAGAAAGCTGGGAGGTTGTTGGGGTTTTCAAATTTATCGGGATGGAAGGCATTCTTGGGTATGCGCCTTATGAATATATTTCTCGAGACCAAAATTTGGCGAATCGGTCTTTCTCCTACAGGATCGTTACTGAGCAGCATGATCGAGGCTATCAAGAGATGATGGCAGAAGATATGGATGCGTATTTCCGTGAGAGTGGGTTTCACGTTCAAGAAGCGACCCCAGGACTTTCTACGCTGGATAGTGCTTCTGAAAGCCTCGATATTTTAATTAGCTTCTTACTTATTATGGCGTTATTAACCGCAGTCGTTGGCTCGATGGGTTTGGCTGGCACGATGAGCATGAACGTGCTTGAGCGAACGCGTGAAATCGGTATTATGCGTGCTATTGGTGCCACTGATTGGGAAATTATCCGCATGGTGATTATAGAAGGGTTGTTAATTGGCATGATCTCCTTTGGTTTAGGCATTGTTCTTGCGGTTCCCTTTACTTATGGATTATCGTGGATTGTAAGCACCGCAATTTTTGAAACCCCGATTGCGGTCATTTTTACCCCAATGGGATATTTCATCTGGTTGGGCCTGGTTATTTTGCTCTCTGTTTTGGCAAGCGTGATCCCCGCGCGAAGCGCAGCACGCCTTACTATTCGTGAAGTCTTGGCATATGAATAAAAGAAATTGAAAAGTTAAAATATTTGAATACTGAAAAGTAAATACTGAAATTTGAAGTTTGATGTCTAAAAAAAAAGGAAAAGAAAATGAAAAAAACAACAATACTATTTTTACTGAGCATAGCTTTAGTTTTTACTCTTAGTGCCTGTGGCACAGAAGAAGCTCCTGCGATTGAGCCGATTGCGCCCTTAAGTCTGGATTATGTCGTTGCCGAGGGGCATATTCTCCCCGCGCAAGATGTACGGCTTAATTTCTCTGCGCGCGGTACAGTCGATAAGATTTTGGTTACCGAAGGTGAAGAAGTTGCCAAAGGGCAGGTCATTATTCGTCTTGCCGACCAAGAGCAGGCAGAAGCCTCCCTCCGGGCTGCTGAGCTTGAGTTAACCAGCGCGCAACAAGCCTACGATGACTTTGTGCGCACGGGTGGGTTAACAACGGCAAATGCGTGGCAAGTTTATATGGATGCCCAAATCGCTCGCGCAGAAGCCGAGCGCGAATGGGAAAAACTGAATACCGATGACCTCGAAGATGATGTCGAAGATGCCCAAGCCGACCTCAGTGATTTTGAAGAAGACCTCCAAGATGCGCAAGATGAATTTGATAAATATGCAGACTTGGATAAAGACAATACCAAAAGAAAAAATGCCAAAGATGATCTGGATGATGCTCAAGAAGATGTGAATGAAGCTCGCCGTGATCTGGAAGAGGTGATCCGGGAGTTGGATGCCATCCGCGCTGATTTGGATGCCGCTCTTGCAGCAGAATCTGAAGCCAAGCGCGACTACGAATCACGCGCGGGCGATGGGCTTGATCCCGATGAAAAAGCATTGCTCGAAGCTCAATTATCTAACGCTAAAGCCCAGGTCGCAGCGGCAGAGAACGCTCTGGATGCTTACGAGTTGAAAGCTCCCTTTGATGGCACGATTACCGACATTAATGTAGAAGTCGGTCAACTAATAGGGGCAGAGCTATGGGCAGCCCAAATCGCCGATTTTTCGGAGTTCTATGTTGAAACCAGTGACTTAACAGAGTTAGAAGTGGTCAAGATCAGTGAAGGTCAGGCGATAGAGGTTAGCCCCGACGCATTGCCAGAGCTTGTCTTAGACGGGCGTGTAGAAAGTATTGGACAATCTTTCACGACACAGGCTGGAGATATTGTCTATGCCGTCAATATCCGTTTGGATGAGTTTGACGCCGCACTGCGCTGGGGAATGACGGTAGAAGTCACTTTCTTGACAGAATAGTCCTTTCTTCTCTCTGTGAGAAATAGTCTAACTGAACACAGCTCCATTATTAAGATGGAGCTGTGTTTTTTTTTAACGGTAACATCCAACGGGGCACAAAGTCATTTATTGGGGCAGAGGCAAGCCTTTTTCAAGAGCGGGACGAGTTTTCAAATCCTAAAAAAGTGTTGCAGGTGTTATTCAAATATGCTAAACTACGAAAGGTATCCCCTTGGAGTAAAAAAATGAGTTCATTTATCAGTGCATTGAAGCAAAGCGATATTTTTTATCAATTCACAC
>JABGQT010000171.1 GCA_018648685.1 Anaerolineae bacterium | reverse complement strand
CCAAATCCATACCGAAACCAAGCCAAGGCTCTGCCGAAACCTGTCCGCAGAAAATCACAAAAAACGGACTACCCCCTTCAGGGGTATGGCTCGTTCATATTATTTCCTACACATCCGGAGAAAAACGCATGATCCGCTTGAAAAAAGATCCCCATCTTCCAGCAGGTGGACGTTCCCCATCCATTACTCAGGCACTCACGCGACAAAAGATGCAATATGCGGCAGATGCCGTTCTGCGCCGTGGGCTTTCGATGGAAGCATGGCGTATGCTCGACCAGCTTTATGTCAGCGGGATTATGACCGTGGATCAGATCGGTTTAGCTCAGCGTACCTTACGCAATTATGCAAAGAAAGGTTTGATCGCCCGCTACACGTATCCACCAGCTGAAGTTGTGCGTGAGCTAGGGGAACGTTTTCTCCCTGTAAAAGATGGGCAACTCTATACCCTTGGGCAGGTGGGGATGGAGATCCTGACCATGCGACATGGATTGCGACCAACACGACAATTTCTAGCCTATCCTATTGAACGTATTTTATCCGCTTTGATCTTGAATGAAATAGTCCAGCGTATTGAAGCTGAAGCAACAAAACAAGACTGGACTTTGAAGCGTTATAGCTTTGAACAGGCGCAACTCAGTAAAAATGAAAAAGTAATCCTGTCCCCCAGCACACTGATCTCTCTTGAGAAAGGTGATCGTAAGATCTTCTTTGCGATTGAATATCACGACGAAGAGAATAGCAGAGCAACATGGAAAAAAGCGCAAGAATACGAAGACGCCTATGAATGCGACCTTTGGGAAGAGAAATGGTTAGGGGAACGTTTTCCCCTGGTACTGGCTGTCTTCCGGCATAACGGGATTGGGGAAGGGTATAGAGAAGCGATCTTAGCAATGCGTACGCTGACTTCTTTTTATGGGCGCAGCTTGGAAGGCTTGTTACAGGCTGACAGGATCGAGACATGGGTGAATATTGAGAAAGGAAGCAGGGAGAAAGTTTTCCCCTGGCAGGAGTGATGCGATGATTATATTTGACGAATTTAAACTGTATCTTGAAGAGCAGGATTATTCACCTTTTACAATCAGAGGCTATCTTATGGATTTGCCAAGTTTTGCAACCTGGTTTGAACAAATCAACGACGAAGTTTTTGCTCCAGAAGCGGTGACGCCGATTGATGTTCGTGAATATCGCCAGTATCTTCTTCAAAAGAAAAAGTTTTCTGGAAATACAGTCAACCGTCATTTAGCAGCTCTTTCTAAATACTTTAGATTTCTTCTTGATCAAGAAGAAATCGAGCGTGACCCCACTCACAGAATTAAAAATGTAGGCATCCCTTCTCCTACTCCACGCTGGTTGGATAAAAAGGAACAGTTCGCATTGACCAGAGCGATGGAGAAAGACCTGCAATTTGCGCGCTTGCGCTATCCAAAACGCTGGGTGATAAGGCAACGAAATTTCTCAATGGTTTCTTTGATGCAACATACCGGTTTGCGAGTAAGTGAAGTTACACATCTGGAGCTTGTTGACATTGCCTTTTCAGAGCGCAAAGGGATCTTGTTAGTGCGCAAAGGCAAGGGGAATAAGCAACGCAGTATCCCACTAAATGTGGATGCGCGTAAGGCGCTATCTAGCTGGTTAGAAATTCGCCCGAAGATACCTGGAAATGATTTTGTTTTTATTGCATCAGGGAGTGAAGCTCAGGGCGCGTTAAGTTCACGTACTGCGCAGAGAATTGTGCAGCGCTATGGGAAAGAAGCACAACTCCTCAATTTGACCCCACATGTTTTACGTCATACCTTTGCGAAGAATTTGCTAAATAGCGGCGTTACTCTTGAAAAAGTCGCTTCTTTGCTGGGGCACAGGTCGCTGGATACGACCCGCATTTATGTCACCCCCAGCTTGCAGGACTTAGAGCAGGCTGTTTCTAGAATTGAGAGTGAATAGCATGTTGAATGCTATTCACTCTCTTTTACTTCACGACGATATTTTTCAACAGCCTTGCGTGTGGTATACCAATTTCTCCCACGTTTGAGGGCTTCAAGGCGACCTTTGCGAGCCAGTAGACTGAGATAGTCCTTGGTGTAAGGGCTGTCTTGAGCCGCTTCGCTTAGGGGAATCCACTGTTCGTCGGTAGGAGGCGGAGCGGAGCGGGGCGTGGCAGCTTCAAGGGTTAGGGTCAGGCTACGTTCGACGGCGCGCCCGACGAAGTTAACCAGCGGTCTTAGATTGCCCTCATCTGCCTGAGCAAGGACACGGTAATATTGCTGGCGATTGACCCGCTCGATGACAGAGGGTGGGTAGCCATCTTTGATCAGAAGCAAGTTCATTATCAGGCGTGCGGTACGTCCGTTCCCATCCACAAAGGGGTGGATATTAACAAGACGATGATGGGCTTCTGCTGCGATATTGACAGAATTATCTCTTTCCTGTGCTGCGATGAGCCATGCACCCCATTCGTCCATTAGGCGCGATATTTCCCAAGACTCTGGTGGAGTATGGGTTGCACCAGCAATACGAACTGGGGTTTCTCGATACCTCCCAGCATTTTCATCGTCGATGCCTTTGAGTACTAGGGCGTGGATTAGGCGTACATGATAGGGCGTGATCTGTCCTTCTTCCCCAACTAAATTTTCGACATAAGCGATGGCTTCGCGGTGATTGGTCACTTCAAAGTGTTCGCGCAAGGATTTTCCGCCAATGGTGAGGCCGGTTTCAAGGATTAAGCGTGTTTCTTGCAGCGTAAGCGTGCTGCCCTCGATGGCGTTAGAGTTGTAGATCCATTCGAGGGTTAGGGTCTCGTTCAGGCGCGTCAAAATAGATGGCGAAAGCGGACGCAGCATATCGAGTTGAGCTTTCTTTTGAGTAATTCGGTTTAGAAGACGAGTTTCAAGCATTAGAGCCTCATATCGGTATCGGATAGATGTAATTATCATCTATCCGATACCGATACGTCAAGGTGTTCTACCACTCAACATCTTTCGTTAGATCAAGCAGGGTGTTGCTTTCAAGATGTAATATGCGTACCAAGCAGCCGATTGACATCGGCACAAAGGAGAACTCGAAGGCTTCCACGTCCTCGTTGTACCATTGCCAATTGTGGAAAATGGAGAAGAATTCACCGTGAAAGCCAAAATGATTATCACCTTGCTTGAAGGAATTATCATGCGGGTCGAGGATACCAAAATTTTCTTGCAGTCTTTCAGGGATTTGATTTTCGATTTTTTGTGGCAGTGTTAGCTCAAGCGGTGGCGCTTCGATTCGGTAGAACTTTGCGCCCTGACTGTATCCGCTCACCTTTGTACCTTCCGGGGTGGTGGCACGGAAGATGTACTCAAAGCCGCCGCCGGTATCGCCGTAATGCGGACGGTAGAGACCACGTTCTTCGGGGAGTTCTTCCAGACGGACGAAACGAGCAAAGGCTTCGCCGGGGGCTTTGTAGAAGACGGTCGGGGTTCCGCCGCGCTCGATTTGACGTTTGATAATTCGCCAATCAATTTCCTGCACCCAGTTAATCAGTTGAGCGGAATCTTCGGGGCTGAGATTGATCAGGATGCCGGATTGTGTTTTCATGTTCATAGCTTACCGCGATAGCTTGATGCCCAACCGAAAAGCGCTTTCCACTTTTGGGATGGGTTAAATTTGAAGACCGTTCCGCTGTGGCGCACGTCGATGTAGAAGGTGCCGAAATTTTGAAATGTAACCTTCTCTTCGCGTTTCATGGATTGGTAAATTTCATCCAAGCCAGTCTCAAGGATGATCTTGACGAGCGTTTCAGGGTGCTCTGTTTTTCTGGCAACGGCTTTGATCCATTCTTTTTTGTTCATTTTCTGCTCTTTTAGGTGTAGCGGGCGACGATTTGGGTGGAGTGTTCTTGTTCGGGTTGTGTCCTAGTTGTTGTCATAGTTGCATCCTAATCTGGTATTTACCAGGTTCGGTTTCATAAACTTCAAACCCTTGACGCTTGTACCAATCTCGCACATACGCTTCATACTCACCATCATGTGCTTTGATGAAGCCCCATATTTCTACAAAACGATTTTCTCTTGCCCACTGAATAGATTTTCTGAGTAATTTTTTCCCAAGACCACGTTTTCGATATTTTTCGATAATGTGAATATCGGCTAATGTGAGATGGGTGTCGTCGTCTCGGACAAGATTGATAGAACCTGCTGGATAGCTACGATGTCGAATACGAATTTTTTCGACATCTTCCCCATCAAATCTATACACCCAGAATTTTTCTCCTTGATAATCGGTAATATGTTCAGCACCTTTCCAAGGAGGGACATTGAACCATTTTTCAAAAATGCGCAATGCCATCTCTATCCTCCAAAACTCTCCCACAACAACCCCTGGAACAGCAATTCTCGAATGTTATTTGTTGTGACATGTTCTTCGCAAAACCAGCGTTGGTTTCCTGCCTTCCCAGTGTCTCCACATCTGCAAGATTTTAGCTTCTCCAATGGGATCAATCTGCACTCTGGCTTATACAAGGTAACTGTTCTGTTTGGTTTGTTCGCCGAATAGACTGCCATTATCTTTCTCCTCCAAAACTCTCCCACAACAACCCCTGGAAGAGCAACTCAGCCTGCCGCGTGGACTCGCGCATTTGCGAGCGCAGTCTTTCGTAGCGGGCAACGGTTTGGGCGAAGCAGTGCAGTGCATCACACCAAGCGGACGGGAGAATCCGTTTAAACGGCACAAAGCTATCGACACGCATCAGCTTGTCAAACATGGTGCGACGTACTCCCGAATGCCTCCCACAACAACCCCTGGAACAATATCTCAGCCTGCCGCGTGGACTCGCGCATTTGCGAGCGCACGCGTTCGTAGCGGACGACGATTTTGGCGAAACGTTCTTGTTCGGGCTGCAATTTAATATTCATCATGGAAAATTCGGAGAAGAAAATTCTTTTAATTCAACTCGAAAATCAACAGGCGAACCATAGTGGTGGTATTCCATTGCAACGGGACCGATGCCATCACAGAAATAGCGGATGCTGGTGCCAGAAGACGTGTAGACAACAATTCTATAACAGCTAGTAAATTGTCCAGCAGGGACAGAATAATCAAGTTTTTCTTCCACATACCGAGCATAAGAAACACTATCTTCAAGTAAAGCCTGGCCAGGAAATGCAGGCCAAATATTCTCGACTTCAAGAGGAAATTCTAGTATTGGGGTAATCTCATCGTAATTGGGATGTGGGTAGCCAGGAGCGCGTGTTTGATACATTAGCTCATCAATAATTTCTCCAAGCTCATCTTGTGTACAGGCAACATAAACTCGTGATGGATCGGTAACATACCATTTTTCCGCTGGCGCTGTGCGTGTTTCAAAGCCCGTGCAGTCTAAGTCATAGATTATGCCGCCAGTCTGTTCGACTTTGTAAATGTGAATGTCTTCATTCGTTCCGCTAGTGACCATAACTACAGTTTCTGTATAAGTACTATTAACTGGCGGGATTTCGCCATCGACCACATCAGCAAACGTTTTCCCTGTGACTGTGTAAGTACGTGACGTTCCGCTAAATAACGGAAAATATTCTGTGACGGGTTGAAGATTTATTTCTTCTGCCGATGATTTTTCTAGCCAGTTCTGGGCCAAAGGAGATGCAATAGCAGCAATGATTGCCGCAATAGCGCCAATGACGGCTACAGTGATCGCAACAGATTTCTCTTTTTTAGCCATTAGTTTTTCCCAAAACTCTCATACAACAACCCCTGGAACAGCATCTCAGCCTGCCGCGTGGACTCGCGCATTTGCGCGCGCAGTTTTTCGTAGCGGGCGACGATTTTGGCGAAGCGTTCTTGTTCGGGCAGCGGGGGAAGGGGAAGTACCAAATCTTTGATTAATCCCATATTCAATCCTGGCATAACAGCACCACGCTCTGAAACCCCAAGCTGTTCTAAAACCTGTGGGTGTCTCAGAAAACATTGTTGTAGGTAAATAGGCAAACACTTACTTTGGTCTAACGTAATACAACAAAGATGCTTTGTGTTGATGGATTTCGGGAAATTCTCCGGAACAATTGCGCATCTTCCCAGAGTCGCCATTATCGTTATTAGGACATCGTCAGGAAAAACGGTATATCTTTTTAATTGCTCGTATTTTTTCTCAGTAATATATCTCGGTCTTCCAATTTCAAAACGATTATTTACTGCATTATCAATTCCAAGAACAAAGACACCTTCATCAACAAATTCAGAATGTTTTAAGTCACTGCCAAATGGGCCAGTCCGAATTTTATTTTTCCCTTTTTTGACAATTTCTTCAATTGTTACTTTTGGCCAATTACGGTTTTCTTTTGAATAGAACATCGCCAGAAAAGCGGATTGGAGATAGCTCTCGCCAAGCTGGGATGCGTTGCGGCGCAGTTGACGCAGGCGGTCGGCTTGGGCGAGTTGGGCCGCGAACCGTTTTTGTTCGGAGATGGGTGGATAAGAGAAAGAAATATCAGACATTCTTTCATTATTAAGGATTGGAACAACAG
>JABGQT010000164.1 GCA_018648685.1 Anaerolineae bacterium | reverse complement strand
GAGCTAATCAAAATCTTTTTTAACGGTACAAATAATGCCCACACAATATCATTTTTTTCAGAACGATAAGGTCGAAAAACGCGACCTTATACTCCCTATCGAAGCCCCCGTCTCGCTCACCGTCAACGGCGAAGTCTGGCTTACTTTTATGTGCACGCCTACCCAACTCGAAGTCCTTGCCATCGGATTTCTCTTCAACGAAGGCATCATCCAAGATTTCAGCGAAGTCGCCGATACCCGTATCTGCGAGCATGGCGATAATGTGGATGTCTGGCTCCATCACGCCGCAGAAAAACCTGCTAAGTGGACACGTACATCTGGCTGCACAGGAGGGATGACCTCCGTCGAAACGAACGTGGAGCCTAGGCTTGCTGCGTATAAAATTAGCGCGATGCTCACCCCAAAACAGATTCCCCTTCTCCTAAAACTCCTCGATGAACATCAAACCCTCTATAAACAAAGTGGCGGCTTACACACCTCTGTGCTAACAGATGGGAAAGTAAGCCTTGCCTCTGCCGAGGATATTGGAAGGCATAATTCCCTCGATAAAATTGCCGGTACAATGTTGATGAAGGGCAGCAAGCCCAAAAGAAGTTTGCTACTCACCACAGGTCGAATTAGCTCAGAGATGATGCAGAAGGCTATCAGACTAGAGGTTTCAGTCGTTATATCCCGCACATCTCCAAGTTCGATATCGGTAGAGCTTGCCGAAAAACAAGGCATCACGCTAATCGGTTATGCGAAGCGGCATCGTTTTAATGTATATACGCACCCTGAGAGGCTTTCTTTAGGTTAAAAATGGAGACAAAATAATGAATAAGATACCAAGAAAAACTAGCTATGGCTTTTTACTAGGTATTGGTGTTGGTATTGCTTTGGCTGTAGCTTTTTCACAGAACTCGGGGGCAAAAGAGAAGGAAGATAAATCAGAAGAAGAAAAAGAAGATTGACATTATCACGACAAATGTCAGACAAATATAAGAAGTATGCGACTACCATCAAATAAGGAATAAGAGCATAATAACCAAGAAATTTTCCGAAATTTATTGGAGGCTCTATGACAGTTAGCACACAAGACCGTAGTGCATTAATTCCATTATTGCAGCAGGTGCAAGTGGAAATGGGGTACGTGCCCAGAGAGGCAATCGACGAAATTGGTGCAGTGTTACGCGTTTCTACCAGTGATATATTTGGTGTCTTGACTTTTTATGCCCAGTTTCGTTTAACGCCTGTAGGCAGGCATCAGGTAAAAATTTGTCAGGGAACAGCTTGTCATGTGCAGGGAGCGCCACTAATTACTGACGCAGTTGAAGAAGAATTAGGCTTAGACGATGACCATGACACCACTGAAGATGGTGAATTCACCCTTGAAAAAGTGGCATGTTTTGGGGCTTGCTCTTTGGCACCCGTGATGATTATCGACGAAGATACCAAAGGCAATATCACCCCCGATAAAGCACGCCGAATGGTGCGAAAGCTCATCAAAGCACAGGCTAAGAAAAATGCCGCAGCTAAAACTAATGCGGAGGCAAAAAATGAGTAATTACACCGCCATTCGTGAATGGGCTGATGAGAAAACAGCCGATAAGACTCGTATTATAGTTGGGCTGGGAACTTGTGGCATTGCAGCAGGGGGCAATAAAATTCTTGAAGCTGTTGAAAAAACCCTTGCCAATAATGATGATATTAAAGCCGAGGTGGTCTCTGTAGGCTGTATAGGTATTTGCTATAAAGAACCTTTGCTAGATATTGAAATACCAGGACAGCCACGCTTGAGTTATGGATCAGTTACTGCCAAAGACACAAGAGAAATTATTCAGAATATCTTTCTTGACAGTAAATATGAGCATAAAAAGACTTTAGCCACTATTAACGATGAAGCTTTTGCTGAAATTCCTTCGTGGAAGGAAATCCCCTTTTTTGCACCCCAAGAACGCAGAGTTTTACGCAACTGTGGTTTTATTGACCCCGAAAAAATCGAAGATTATATCGCTAACGATGGTTATCTAGGGCTATCACGTGCACTTTTAGATATGACGCCAGCCGCTGTTGTGGAAGAAACACTCAAAGCCGGCTTACGCGGACGTGGCGGAGCAGGTTTCCCCGCAGGTCGAAAATGGAGCATCGCGGCAGATAATATCAATGCCTATAAAGAAGAGAATCCCGATAGCGACTCTTTCGGCTATATTATTTGTAATGCCGATGAAGGCGACCCGGGCGCATTTATGAACCGCAGTGTGCTTGAGGGTGACCCACATTCTGTAATTGAAGGAATGACTATTGCTGGCTATGCTATTGGCGCATCTTATGGCTATATTTATTGTCGTGCAGAATACCCACTGGCCATTGAGCGTTTGAAATTAGCCCTTGATCAAGCTCGTGAAAAGAACTTACTTGGTAAAAACATCTTAGGCACAGAATTCTCTTTCGATCTCAAATTAAAAGAAGGTGCAGGGGCCTTCGTTTGTGGCGAAGAAACTGCCCTGATTGCATCCGTTGAAGGTTTACGCGGCATGCCAATGCCGCGCCCGCCCTACCCTGCTCAAGCGGGATTGTGGGAAGTACCAACCATTATCAATAATGTCGAAACGCTCAATAATATCCCCGTCATTTTGGCGAAGGGTGCTGACAGTTGGGCAGAGAAGGGGACAGAGAAAAGCAAAGGCACAAAAACTTTTGCACTCACTGGCAAGGTTGAAAATACAGGCTTAATCGAAGTGGAATTGGGAATGAGCCTACGCGAGGTCATCTATGATATCGGCGGCGGGATTCCCGACGGGAAAGAGTTTAAAGCCGCGCAGACGGGTGGCCCCTCCGGTGGATGTTTACCCGCATCCATGCTTGACCTGACCATCGATTATGAAGCCCTCGCCAAAGCTGGTTCTATTATGGGATCGGGCGGATTGGTTATCATGGACGAATCCACTTGTATGGTGGACGTGGCACGATATTTCTTGACTTTCACCCAAGCTGAATCTTGTGGAAAATGTGTTCCCTGTCGCTTGGGCACAAAACGAATGCTTGAGATTTTGACCCGTATCACAGAAGGTAAAGGGAAGATTGAAGATATTGCTCTGCTCGAAGAGCTAGCTCCCTCCATTCGGGATTCGTCCTTGTGTGGACTTGGGCAGTCCGCCCCCAACCCTGTGCTGACAACACTCAGATATTTCAGAGATGAGTATGAAGCGCATATTCTGGAAGGGCGCTGCCCCGCTGGACAATGTAAGGCATTAATTACTTATACAATTGATGAAGTAGACTGCACAGGCTGTACAGTTTGTGCCAGAGCCTGCCCCGTTGACGCAATTAGCGGCGCGAAAAAAGAATTGCATATTATTGATACAGATATTTGTACGCGCTGTGATACTTGTAGACAAGTTTGTAATTTTGATGCGGTTTTGGTTGCTTAATACTTCAACGCGAATGTTCGCGATTTGACAAATGACGCGAATAAAAACAAAAAAAACATAGCCCCTTTGCTAAGCGCAAGGAGAATTTTATGATAAATCTTAAAATAGATAATAAAAAAATCGAAGTTCCAGATGGAAGCACGGTTTTGGATGCCGCGCGTGCGGCGAATGTGTATATCCCCACCCTCTGCGATGACCCCCTACTCGAGCCATTTGGTGCTTGTCGCATGTGCATTGTTGAAATTGAAGGACATCGTGGTTTGCCAACATCTTGCTCTACACCTGCAACTGAAGGTATGGAAGTTAAGACCTATAGCTCAACAATCGAAGTAAACAGACGCACAACAATGAATCTGATGCTCTCGGATCATCCGCTTGATTGCCAACATTGTGTAGCAAATATGAAATGCGATTTACAATACGTGGCAGGATATGTGGGCGTGCGCGAGCAACCCTACGAAGGCGAAACTCGCTCTTACGAAAAAGACAGGAGCAATCCCTTTTATGTGCGCGATTTAGATAAATGTATTCTCTGTGGAAAATGTGTACGAGCTTGCGATGAATTACAAGGCAGACAAGCGATTAGCTTTGGATACAGAGGCTTTGAAACGAAGATAACTACGCCTTTTGATTTACCGATGTGGGATTCAACTTGTGAATCTTGTGGCAGATGTGTAGACGTTTGCCCCACAGCCGCACTTTATGATAAATCGGCAGAGAAAAATGGCTTGGCAATGGAAGAAACCCGCACCACTTGCCCTTATTGCGGCGTTGGATGTGGTCTCATTATCGAAACTCGCAACGATAAAATCGTTGGCGTACGCGGAGATAGAGAGAATAGTGTCAATGAAGGACATACTTGCGTGAAGGGGCGTTACGGCTGGGAATATGTTCAGCATGAAGATCGGGTGAAGAAACCACGTGTCCGCCGCTACCTGCTTGAAGGCGGTAGCAAGCCTAAATCCGCGCGTGAATCCGAGGATAATCCACTTTGGGATTGGGTAGAAACATCTTGGGAAGAAGCGTTGAATATCACCGCCGAATCCCTGCATCAAATAAAAAAAGAACATGGCTCCGACAGTATCGGATTTATGACTTCAGCGAAATGTTTGAACGAAGAAAATTATTTAATGAATAAACTGGCGCGGCAGGTCGTGGGCACGAACAGCATCGACCACTGCGCCCGGCTCTGACACTCTAGCACCGTAGCCGGTCTGGCTACCACGTATGGTTCTGGGGCAATGACAAACTCGATGGATGATATCGCTGAAAACGCAGAGGTGTTCTTCATCATTGGCTCGAATACGACCGAGCAACATCCCGTTTTTGGCACAAAATTGCGACGCGCAATTCAGCAACGGGGCACAAAATTAATTGTGGCTGACCCACGCCGCATTGACATCACCGATTTGGCGACTGTGCATTTGCAACAAAAAGCAGGCACAGATACCGCCCTAATTAACGGTTTGATGTATTTAATTTACGAAAAAGGATACGAAGATAAAGATTTTATTGCCGAACGCACTGTAGGTTTTGACGCTTATCGGGAGGTTCTCAAAGATTACCCCCCTGAAAAAGTAAGTAAAATCACAGGCGTGCCTGTCGAGCTATTACACGAAGCCGCCGAAATTATGGGCACACATAAACCGATGGCAACAATGTGGGCAATGGGCATCACCCAACATATTAAGGGCGTGCGCAATGTAATGGCTTTGGCAAATTTGCAAATGACGCTCGGCAATATGGGCATTCCTGGAGGCGGCACAAACCCGCTGCGTGGGCAAAACAACGTGCAAGGCGCCTGCGATTTAGGCGGCTTGCCCAATGTTTATCCCGGCTATCAAAAAGTGACCGATGATGCCGTTCAAGAGAAATTCCTTGAAGCGTGGGGCGCAACGGCAAATCTTAGCGTGGGAAAAACGCTCACCGAAATGATTCCCGATGTGCTCGAAGGCAAAACCAACGCCCTCTACATTCTCGGCGAAGACCCCGTCATGTCTGACCCCGATACCAACCATATCCGCGCCAATCTCGATGCCTGTGATTTTGTCGTTTTGCAGGAGATTTTCCCCTCAGAAACGGCAGTTTATGCGGATGTCCTGCTCCCCGGCGCATCTTTTGCTGAGAAAACAGGCACATTCACCAATACAGAAAGACGAATTCAGATGGTGCGACAGGCTGTTCAGCCCGTTGGGGATTCTCTCCCCGATTGGCAGATTACCGCCGCCTTAGCCAAACGGATGATCGCTCTTGACCCGAACTTGCTTGCTGCTAGTGGACAATTTTCTGGCTGGGACTATGAAGACACCGCCGAAATCATGGCCGAAATCGCCGAGCTCACCCCGCAATATGCTGGCGTTACCCACGAAAGACTAGAAAATGGCGAGCGTTTGCAGTGGCCCGTCAGAGATGCAGAACATACAGGCACACCCATCTTACATGTTGGACGATTTGCCTTAGGGATGGGTAGATTTATGCCCATCGAGCATATCCCCCCTGCCGAATCACCCGATGATGAATACCCCTTCATTATGTCTACAGGGCGCGTTCTCTACCACTGGCACGGTGGTCAAATGACTCGCCGCGTAGAAGGTATCATGGAAGCCTATGGAGAATCTTTGGTAGAAATCAACCCCGTTGATGCAGACACATTAGGATTAAACGGTGATAGCCGAATCCGTATCTCCTCCAGACGTGGCAGTATAGAGAGCAAAGCCATCATCACAGACCGTGTCCCGCCCGGTATGGTCTATACAAACTTCCACTTCCCCGAATCTTCGGCGAATGTGCTCACGCAAGCAGTGCTTGACCCTGTGGCGAAGATTCCAGAGTTTAAGGTTACGGCGGTTAGTGTGGAGAAAGTGGATTAGGAATCAGGTAATTAGTAAATCAGGAAAAACAAATTATTACGATAGATGTGCATTGCATCTTCTTTTGGATGCGTTGCACATCGGGGCTTATGAACACAAACGTGTTTTTGCTAACCCGAACTGCAACGCATTTTTAAAATGCAATGCAGTTCTATCTGAAGGAGAACGCAAATGAATATCCGCAAAGTTTTAGAATATGCCCTACAACGCGAATACGAAGGC
>JABGQT010000211.1:3794-6509 GCA_018648685.1 Anaerolineae bacterium | reverse complement strand
CAGCAGTTTCTATCTGTAATCACAGAGACAGCCTTGAGAACGCTCGAAAAATATCTCAAGAAGCGGGGCATCAGCAAAGACGCTCTGCGCCTGCTGGACAGCATTGTACTGCTGATCCATGCCAAGTACATCTTCAAGCATCAGGAAGGCCACATGGAAAGCGTGGTCGAAGACGTGGCGGATATTCTGCCATCTCTGAGTGTGGATGTAGTCAACCTGGGCGGCATGTTCCCCGCGCCCGAAGTGGAAGAGATGTACAAATCTGTGCTGGAGAAGCAAGCAGAACCAGCGTAACTAAGAAAAAAATAATAGGGGTTATAGATGCGTGGTTTCGTGCTGCGCATCTTTGCTTTAACAGGACTCTTAGAAGCTCCCTGTTAAAAATAAGTTCTGTTTTTGGTGTGGGCAAGGGCAAAATCCGCTTAGAAATGGAGGGTTTAGCCTAATGACAACCATTATGGCCCTTGCTGTGAAACTCACAGCTGATGCGCAGAAATATACAAAGACAATGGCTAACGCCGAAAGAACTGCCAAGAAATTTTCGAGCGGTGTATCAAAAAGCCTTGCTATTGCAGGGAAGGGGCTGGGCAGCGTTGGTAAGGTGATCGGAAATACCTTTATGGCCGGGGCAAGAGTGGCTGTTCAGGCAGTTCAAAAAATAGGGAGGGCGGCTCTGAAGGCAGCGAAAGTCGCTGTGGGAGCCTTTGCGGCCATCGGGGTCGCTGCGGTCGCGCTGGGAACAAAATCTTTTCTGGCGGCGGCCAAGGTCGATGAACTAAAAATAGTCAATGAAGTCCTGGCTAAAAATGCAGGACTGGCGTTGAAGGCTGTCAGGGCGGAGGCTAAAGAAGTCAAGGGCATGGGCATCGAAGCCGCTACCGCTGAGAGTATTGTTTCAGAATTTATCAAGGCAGAGCTGGACCTTGCCAAAGCTTCTGATATTGCTCGCATTGCTCAAGATGCAGCGGTGATCTCCCAAACAAACTCATCTGAATCCGCAGCTGCGATCACGCTTGGTATTGCAAAAATGAATCCCTTGATCTTGAGAAATCAGGGCATCATTGTGGATGCTGTAGCGGCCTATGATAAATATGCAGCTGCTAATGACTTGGTTGCGGCAGATCTAACAAAGGCACAAAAACAACAGGCGTTTTTGAATGCCGTCATAGAGCAAGGGGAAAAAATTGCAGGGTCCTATGCAGCGGCAATGAAAGAGCCGGGTAAGGTTTTGCGTTCACTTCCAAGACATTTCAACGAAATATTTGTTGCGATCGGACAGGTGCTGAAACCCTTATTTGGGGAATCTGTATTTGCGATCAGCGATTTTGTAAAGAAAATAGAAGCCGCTGTTGAAGAAGGCGGTGCCTTACGCCCTGTGATCGAAGGGATCGCCAAAGCCCTGGAGCCATTGGGAAAATTATTTAAAAACTCTTTGGAGAGTGTAGATTTTGCAGAGGTTGCTCAGAGAATGACTCCATTTGTGGAGGGTCTTGGGAAAGTTATCCAAGTGATTGCAGACCTGTCGACTGGGGAAACTGACTTAGGCACCGTGTTCGGGAATATGCTTAATAGCGCAAAATCTGCATTGGCTGGATTTGATTTGGGTGAAGAGATCGCAAATATATTTGGGCCCAATCTTATCAGCGCTTTATTGTCAATGGATCTGGATATAGGTACGCTGATCGGTTCTTTATTTGCTGGGATATTTTCTAACCAGGGCAAGTTTCTTGAGATCGGTCTGGATATTATCAACTCATTGCTAACGGGTATCACAGGTGCAATCCCAAAACTGGCAGAGACCGCCCTGAAAATATTGTCTGCATTGGTGCAGTTCATCACCGTTTCGCTGCCAGAACTGATTACAGCGGCGATTCCGATGGTTTTGGCACTTGTGGATGGCATTTTGCAGGCACTCCCGCTGATTATCGAAGCGGCTTTACAGATCATCATCTCATTGGCCATGGGCTTGGCTCAGGCTCTCCCGACGCTGATACCCACCATCGTGGAAGTTTTGCTGAAGATCGTCAACGTCATCATTGAAAATTTACCAATGATCATCGAAGCCGCTTTGGCGCTGATCATTGCTTTAGCCGAGGGGATTATCACGGCCTTACCAGTGCTGATCGCTGCCCTGCCACAGATCATTATTGCCATTCTTGAAGCTCTGATTGACGCGCTGCCTTTGATATTTGAAGCAGCTGGCGAACTGATTGGCATGTTAGTGACAGGGATTGTAGCAAATATCCCGCTGGTTGTGGTCGCTATAGGTGAATTAGTTATTGGTGTGATGGATGTTATGAAGGGTTGGCCGCAGAAAATGCAGGATTCAGGCAAAGCTCTCCTGGATGGTCTCTGGAGAGGAATTACAGATAACGCAGGAAAGTTTTGGTCAAATATAGTGGGGTTTGTAGAAGATACTGTTCAGCGAATCAAAGATACCTTGGGGCAAAATTCTCCATCAACTGTTGGTATTGCAATTGGAGCAGACTTTTTTGGCAGTATTGGGCTTGGTGTAGAAAATGCGTTGAGTAGTGTCAAAAAAGTGATGGGTTCGGCTATTGGAGAAGTAGCCCTTTCGCCTGTCTTAGCGGGAGCTACTCCCCGCGCTGGAGCAACGGGAGCAGGTGCACGTGGCGGCGGTGATTCTGATATGCAGCAATTGATCGCAGAATTCCGCACCTTCAGACGCGGCTTATCCGATGATATTGCTCGATC
>JABGQT010000211.1:0-3694 GCA_018648685.1 Anaerolineae bacterium | reverse complement strand
CCATCCAACGCCAACGCCCGCTCTGGCTTTGGGGAAGAGACCAAGATCCGTCTCAAGTTGAGTTATGGCGCATCATCCAAATATAAATTTCAGGGGCTGCGCTTTGATAAAATCGATCCCGATTCTGGCAAGTATATGAGCGCACGCCTGACCTTTGTGACGGCTGTAGACTGGTTCGATGAAGCTGCCAGCACCCTTGCAAAAGGACTGGATGTGGAACTGCTGCAGCGGGACGACCAATTATTGGACTTGCTACTGGCCGTGATGGAAAACCCGCCCGAGAGTACAAATTTCTCGGTAGGCCCCGATCAATACGCCGTTGCCTTTCACGATGTGATGTCAGAGAGCACCAAGATAATGGGCGTTTTGCAAAGCCTGATGATGTCCGGGATCGGAACTGTTTTCCTGAACGGGACAGCGACTACGGGCGAAGAGTTGACCTACAGAAGCCGAAACGCAATCTTATCTCTCACAACGCCGGTGGCTACGCTGGATAATTCGATGGTCAGTCTGGAAGCGCCCCGAATCGGCAAAAGCCGCGTGCGCAAAGTCTTGGGGATCTCGCACCCCGCACGTGTGGATGCCGCTGCCACGTCTAAAATATTTGAGTTGACTCAAGAAATTGAGATCGCGGCGGGAGAAACGATCACATTCACGGGGCGCTATATCGACCCAGATCAACAGGCCCAACGCATCGCCGCAATTGATTTCGTGGCCCTGGTGGCAGATACGCACTATAAGTTTTCGTCCACATCTGGCTCTGGTAACGATCTGAACGCTGATCTCGTGATTGTGGATACAAATAATGCTGATGCGGTTGATTATCAATTTACGAATAATAGTGGCGTGATTGGTTATTTATGGTTCCTGGAGCTTTTTGCAAAGGGTGTCTTTATTTACAACACAATCGAGCATGTGGCAGAGGATACGAGCGTGCCGAAGGGACAGGAAATGACCTTCGACATGATCTATCAGGATCAGTTCAACACAGCCAAAAATATTACAGAGTCTTTATTGGCATGGGAATCTGTAGAAGAGAACGAACGCGCTGTTGTGCATTTCAAGGCTAATCGTAATGCAACGCTGATGGCAGCTGCCATCGATGTGGAGCCTGGTGATCTGGTTTCAATAGCGGAGGATGTGATTGGTCTGGATAGGCTTTTCTTTGCCAATGGTGTCGAGTTGGAAATTGGCCATGGCGGGCGGAATGTGGATGTGTGGTGGACCTGCGTTCCTGCAAGACAAGGGCAGCTCTTTTGCATTTTGAATTTGGTGGGTTCGGCAGAGTTGAATACGACGGCAATCTTGTCGTTCTAGGGTTTCGATATGCCCGAAAGCATGGGCTACTCAACCACCGGAGACAACGAATATGAAGAAAGAGAAGAAATTACCAAAGGTTTACGCAAGACATAACTGGGCCAGTGGCTGGATCGCAGATTGCCCAGAATGTAATGCGCATTTGCCTGAATTCGATGGGACCGATACGCGGGTGGCAGAAGGAGTGAAGCCTGGCGAGCCTTTTATTTGCTCAAAGTGTAACCCCGGTCTGCATGCAATGATGCCTGTGAAATTTAATAATAATGTGATCAATGTAGCAGACTTTCATCTTAGGCAGCGCGCAATTGAGATGGCGGCAGAAAAAGGGCAGGTCTTTGAAGTGGTTTTCCCAGAAGAAAAAGAAGCCATTATGTCTGAGTTGCGAAAAAGACCCCCGCAAAATATGAACTGGCATCCGGGCGAAACCGTGGCTAATCTGAAGCGACAGAATAAAAAACATTTAGGAGGTAAATAATGCCCTGGCAAACTCCCCCTAACTTTGTGCCCCTGCAAACCCTGACTGATACGGTGATGAATATCCTTTCGGATAATCTGGATGTTTTATTTCCTTATACCGCTGCTGGACAGATCGCTCTTTCTACAGCTGCCAATGCACTCGGCGTGCTGGATGCGAGCGGCAATAGTGGGAAGGCGATTGTCTCAAATGGAACCACCTTCAACCTTGATACTGTAAGTGGCGGCTTGCATAAATTTGGTATGGTGAATGATGCAACAGCCAGGACAACTACAAGTACAACAGGTGTGGATATTGCTAATATAACCTTAGACCTTGAACTTACAAAAACTTGTACCGTTATAGTTATTGTATTTTGCTCAACGGCTGTTTCAGGTGGCACTGGTATTTATGAAGTGAATGTTAATCCATTTATTGATGGAGCTAGTTTAGGTGTCACAAATTGTCCAGATTCATGGGCTACGCAGTGGGAACCTTATGCGGTGGGATGGAGCAGGACTGGAATGTCAGGGACAATTACTTGTAAAGCCCAGTTTAGAATACAAAATTCCGCGAGAACAGCTAACGTTCAAGACTGTTTGTTGATGGCTTTAGCGTTTGAAGAATGATAGCCACAATTTTACCTTGGTTTTTTTGTTTGAATATGCTCACGCAACAAGTACATGCTCCTGAGCTGGTGCGTGGTGAAATGGTGAGTGTGGAAGTTTCCGGGCATAAAATGGGCTATGTCGATGGCGGTGATGTCCAACTGATTATGATTGGAGAAAGAGTTGAAGATGTGGAGACAGGATATTTTTATCGCGTTGGTGGCGGCCATATTGATAATGATGATGAGCCAGTGCCTTATGAAGTGGTGTGGAGAAATGAGCATAAATATATCGGCTTTGTTTTTTATCGCATGAAAAATCGAAAACTATGTGCGGCGAATAAAAAAGAAAATCTACCTTGCAAGTGATATGGAGTAAATGATGACAGTTAACCCTGGTAGTCAGGTTGATGGTTATAACGTAGAAACCAAGCCAGAAAGAGATTGGTGGCTTTATGCCAAGGATCCAAATGGTGTAACTTTATCGGATAAAAACAAGTCTCTTCAGATAGAGACATTATTATCCTTTGGTGCCTTTGCTGGCCTTGTGAAAACCGTTACAGCGAGCGGAGATATTGATTTAGAAGATACCGATTATATGCAGGTGGAGATCGACCCGGACGGTTCAGATCGTGATGTGAACTTGCCAGTGAAGGCGGATACGAATCATTGGTACCTTATTCGGCATGTTGGGTCTGCTAATACGCTGAATATCAAGCGAGATGGGGGGGTGAGTATTGGCACTATCGGTGCTGGTGGGATTATGCAAGTAGAACCCAGCACGGCGAATGATTTCTCGACAACGCTTCCGGGTCAGGATAGATTTTTGAAGGGTGCTGATGTAGCGTCAGCATCTGCGCTTCCCGTTCTCAATGATGGCAATTATTGTGATGTAACTGGCACGACCGCGATTACGAGCATCAATACGCTTGGTGTGGGAACGACCAGGCGTCTCCATTTTGATGGCATTTTGACGCTCACGCACCACGCCACAGATCTGATATTGCCAGGCGGGGCAAATATCACCACTGCGGCGGGGGATGAGTTCACCTTTTTTGAATACGCGACCGGTGATTGGCGTTGTATTGCTTATGCGCTGGCGAGCGGGGAGGCTGTTGTAGGGGGGGGCGTTGGCAGTGGTTCATTGCCAACGGCGCAAGTGAAGAAAACCGCAAACCAATCCATTGCCAATTCAACAGTAACGACATTGACTTGGGATGCTGAAGATTGGGACACAGATTCTTTTCACGATAATTCAACCAATAACAGCCGTTTGACCGCTCCCGAAGATGGTAAGTATCTTGTTATTGCAAATA
>JABGQT010000205.1 GCA_018648685.1 Anaerolineae bacterium | reverse complement strand
TGCTGGGCGCACGTTCAGGCTTCAAGGATATTCACAATGTTGTTACCGAAGAACCTTTGCCCGGCGTTTTACGGGATTTAGCTGGAGCAAGAGTTGCTAAATGGCATGCTCTCCCTCCGGAAATATGCTACCCGCTTCAAAGTGAACTAGCTGACCTTTATCCAGATGTAACATTCTGGGCGGAAGCATTGGAGCCTGCGGATGGAACAAAATCGTTGGCAAATTATTCGGCAGCTCCTTTCGATGGTTTGGCTGCCATCACAGAAAAACCTCATGGCAATGGAAAAGTCATCTATTGCGGGATATATCCACGATTATCACAAGCAGTGGCTCTTATACGCCATTTGGCAGTATCGAAAGCCATCCCTGTATTGGATATTCCCTCAGGATTAGCGGTATTCCAACGCGGCACGAAATTGCTTGCGATGAATTTTACGGAAGAGCCAATTGTGTTTTCTACAAAGTCAGGTGAATATAGCATTGCTGCACGGGATTTCAACATTATCACGAAATAATCTGATGAAAAACAAAAAGACCACAGGGAATCTACATTTACATAATTCGCACTTGGATGGAGACGCCTTCTTTTGGGAAGGTGGCTCTGTGGGGATTTTGCTATCGCATGGATTTACGGCGACAACGGCTGAAGTCCGTTTGGTGGCAGAGAAGTTTCATGCACAAGGGTATACGGTTGCCGCTCCGCTTTTACCTGGGCATGGCACTACGCCAGATGATTTGAACCAAGTCAAATGGAAAGATTGGGTAGAAAGCGGCGAAGAATCTCTACAAAACTTATTTGGGAGCTGCGAGCAAGTTTGGGTCGCGGGCGCATCGATGGGCGGGCTACTTGCCCTTTATCTGGCAAGCACTAATTCACAAATTTTGGGGGTTTTACTCTATGTTCCCGCGATCCGTACCATGATGAGCAAGATGGATATTCTAAAGCTATATCTTGGCGCACCTTTTGTGAAAGAACTTGCACGGAATTCTCTTGATGGTTCAGATCTTTGGCAAGGGTATCCCGGGTTGCCACTTAAGGGGATTATCCAATTTTTACGTTTCCAATCTACTACAACAAAACGGCTTTCTGGTGTTCATCAGCCGATACTTATTTTTCAGGGACGCAATGATGTGACTGTTGTGCCCGAAGCAGGAGAGATCATTATGGATGGTGTTTCTTCTGAGATAAAAGAACATCACTGGATGGAAAAATCTAGCCATTCCATTCTTTTGGATGAAGAGTATGAAGAAGTGGCGGAAATGAGTATAGCGTTTATAGAGAGAATCAGCGAAACGCTTAAAAAGCATTAGAATCTAAATTTACACTTCCCTTAAAGGAGATTTTTATGAAAAAAGTAAATGGTCGTTACGAACTTTATGGCAATCCCATTACACCTGCCCAAACACGTGCGGCAGATAGATGGAAAGCTATGTTAGCGAAGAAATTTAACTATGATCCGAACGATAAGTTCAACTTAAGCGTTCAAGACCATCCTTGTGGGGGTGATATTTTTGGATTGAAAGAGATCGTTCGTGAAGGTGATGGATCGCCACTGGATATTGAGAATGGCGTTGTGATCAGCACAATCCGCATGGGTTTTGGGCATTATCGTATTGCAATGGCGGGCGTTTCAGCCGCAAAGGCGATGGGATTCACTCCGTATTGGCTGGATTTGCTTGCTATCCCCGGTATCACTTCAGATGTGATTAATTGGTGTAATAGTACTTATAGTAAGTACTCACGTAAATCGCAGCGTTTTCCATTATTTGACAAATATGTTTGGGAAAGCATTACAACGGGTAATCCCTCATTACCAGGTTTGAATACCCTCTTCCATAACAGGACTTTGACTTGGCCTTGGCGTTTTATTAAAACCCAAGTAAGAGATTATAAGATGAGCGAGTTATTTGTTAACCTTTACGCCGCGTTGCCCTCAGATCAACCTATTTTGACATCACACATGTGGAATGCGATGGGAGCAGTAGCGGGCGGCATGACAGGGGTGGTGAATATGATGTTCGATAATTGGCCTATGGCATTTCAGTTAATCGAAGGAACCAAACATGCTGTGCAGGGCCCTGCCGGTTACTATGGGTTTCGGGTGTTGCGTGGTTTTGGCGAAAAGGGTGGGGTTATGAAGCCTATGCCTAATAATGATATTTTCTTCACTGGTCAGCATGTAGATCATGAATTAGTGGAAAATGTCGAAGTAGATAACGCTGCTCGTCTACGCCGCATGAAAGAAAAAGAGTCACGTCGCTTTCTGGTTGCGATGGGTGGAGCTGGCGCACAACGCGAACTTTTTAAAGCCATCATCGAATATGCGATTCCGTTAATTAAGCAAGAAAAACTGTCACTTTTTGTCAATCTTGGTGACCATAGAGATAATTGGGAATGGCTTAAAGAAGAGCTTGCGCCTTACCAAGATTTACTCAGTACGCATTTCACTTGGGAAGAAACACGCGATTTTGCTGATAGTATTCGAGAGAACCCTACACAGGGATTGCACGTCTTCCTATACGACAACACCTTCCACGCCGTGTATGCGAGCAATTACCTGATGCGGGTGATGGATGTGATGATTACCAAACCCTCCGAGCTGGCTTTTTACCCCATTCCGAAAATTTTCAACGCCCGTGTGGGGGGACATGAGATGTGGGGTGCTATCCGTGGCGCAGAAATTGGAGACAGTACTGTCGAAACCCGTACCATCCCGCAAACTTTGGAAGCCATTGACCTGATGACCCATGAAGATGATTTGTTAGAAATGTACTGTGAGATGATTGTCAAGAATAAGAGCATCGGTCTTTATGATGGTGCTTATAAATGCGTCGAGTTGGCAACGGGCAGGAAATTTACAAGAACACTAGAAGGAATCAAGATCGGATGAGCAAGATAAGCATTCTTGGTGCAGGGAGCACGGTCTTTGCAAAGAATCTGATTGGCGATATTCTCAGTTTCCCCGAACTGGCAGAGTCCACTATCAGTCTGCACGATATTAACCCTGAACGATTGGAAACTACCCGCATCGTCACCAAGCGAATTGCAAAATCGTTGGGAGCAACCCCCACCATCGAAGCACATCTCGACCGTCGAGCTGCGCTCGATGGTGCAAAGTATGCTATCGGGATGTTTCAAGTCGGCGGATACGAACCTGGCACGGTAACCGATTTTGAAATTCCGAAGAAATACGGCTTGCGACAGACCATTGCTGACACACTCGGCATTGGTGGAATTATGCGGGGGCTGCGCACTATTCCTGTTTATTTGGATATGTGCAGAGATATGGAAGAACTTTGCCCGGGTGTGACTCTGCTGAATTACGTTAACCCTATGTCGATGATCACTTGGGCGATCAACAAAGCCACAAAGATCAAAACGATCGGGTTGTGCCATTCTGTGCAGGGAACTGCCGAACAGATCGCCCGTGATATTAATATCCCATTGGAGGAGATCAACTATCTCTGCGCCGGGATCAACCACATGGCTTTTTATCTCAAATTTGAGCGGGATGGGGTTGATCTATACCCTGAAATTCGCCGAGTAGCTGCTGAAGACCGTATCCCAATCTGGAACCAAGTCCGATACGAGATGTTGAAGCGTTTGGGGTATTTTGTCACCGAATCCAGTGAACATTTTGCCGAATACGTCCCTTGGATCATCAAACGTGATCGTCCTGATTTGATTGAAAAATTCAACATCCCTCTCGATGAATATATCCGTCGCTGCGAAGTCCAGATCGCTGGGTGGGAAGCCACTAAGAATACGGTCGAGAATCCTGATATGCCCGTTGACATCCCGGCGATGAATGAGAAGCTCAAAAAGGCTGGCGCAACGGATTGGGAATTGGAGTGGATGGCTGAAATGATCACAACCTTTGACGATGTGAAGCAATCGCACGAGTATGGTGCTTATATCATCCATTCGCTCGAAACTGGCACGCCCCGCGTGGTTTATGGCAATGTGATGAACGATGGATTGATCGATAATCTGCCCCAGAATTGCTGTGTGGAAATCCCCGTTCTGGTGGATAAAAGCGGCTTACAGCCTACTAAAATTGGTGCTCTGCCCCCACATTTGTCTGCCCTGATGCAAACTCAAATCAACGTTCAGGCATTGACAGTTGAAGCAGCGCTCACAAAAAAGAGAGAGCATATCTATCATGCAGCGATGCTTGATCCACAC
Source organism: Anaerolineae bacterium (assembly GCA_018648685.1). GTDB lineage: Bacteria > Chloroflexota > Anaerolineae > Anaerolineales > Villigracilaceae > Desulfolinea. Next base: position 2,335 of record JABGQT010000205.1, on the reverse strand, counting down.
ACCGCTGCCGAACTCGATCTCGATCAAATTTGGTCTATGGTGGACGAGCTTATCAACGCCCATGGCGATTGGTTGCCAACTTATCAGTGAGATTCTGAAAAAACATCTTGCCTAAGAGAACTTGGTACTGGTATCAAGGCTTTCCGCGAAGGAATTGCAGCTGATGGATATAAAGACTCGGAAACAGAAAGCTCTGGAGAGGGAGAATAAGAAGAGATTTTCTAATAGACACTTTTTTGCTATACAATCATGAGCGTCTGCATATTTAGGTGGTGCCTGTCTCGTAGATGTTCCTAGCATTAAACTGAAACTTGGAACGAAAAACACGTGGTTGTTGTCCACGGCATGGACATACCTGGTAGACCGAAAAAGGCGAGCGATTAATTTTATCGCTCGCCTTTTCCTCTGTCTTATCCATATATAGGTACAACCAACCTGGCCCTCCCCTTACTGTCTTGATAGTACACAGTTGATTGGATACAATTGTGTACTATTTATTTTAAAGGCAGAGACAAATAGATGGCAAAACAACCACGGCATCGTCCCCACAGAAAGTTTGAAAATGCAAAACGGCTGATATTGGAATGCGAACTAGAAGAATGTCCACACTGCGGAGATGTATTGAAACCCCGCAACACCTGGCATATGAGGAAAAGGGTTCAAACGTTGGAAGGACCGATATTTGTTGGCGGAAAAACCAAAGAATGCATCAGCGAGAAGTGCAGCCATCCGGGAAAGCATTATTATGCTAACCAAGCCTTGCTGATCAGCCTACCCAAGAGCACATACGGGTTGGATGTGTTGGCGTATATTGGTTGGCAGCATGAACACGAGCACAAACAATTGGTGGAAATCCAACGGGAATTGAATGAGCGGGGAATATTGGTCAACGAAAGGAACACAGGGAAGCTGTACCGGCAGTTCCTGGCCTTTCTTGGGGCTATGAGCGAAAGAACCAAAAAGAGACTGGAGCAAGCAGTAGACGAACATGGGGGATTGATCTGGGCGATGGATGCACTGCAACCCGAAGGCCATGGCACCTTATTGTACGTGCTGTATGAAGTCTTGAGCAACACGCCGGTGGCAGCAATCCAATTGGAACATGCTAAGACAAAAAAGCTACTCAAGTGGCTGGAACCCTATAAAGCACTTCCTTATCCTATCTTGGCAACGCTATCAGATGGAGAAGCTGCGATCATCGAAACTCTGGAAATTTGTTGGCCTGATGCACCACGTCAAAGATGCCAAGCACATTTTCTAAACAATCTGGCCGATCCAGCTCTGATTTATGATGATGAACTCAGGAAATGGATGAAGAAGGATCTGGGTGGACTACCTAAAGCTCCTGAATATCCCCTTTTTTAGCTCGTAACCCTGAACTGCACCAGATCGATCAAAATATTCGAAGTGCAATTCGGGATGCGGTCAACCGCAGCACTCGCAAACCGTTTTCCTGGGGTGGTCTAGCAGGTTACCAACAACTAGAAGCCATTGACCAAGCTTTGACCCAATTGACGGCGATGGATTCACAACGTGGGTATTTTCAACAACTCTCCAAACAAGTCAAACGGGTATTGGATAAAAATCGCACCCTGGCCAATAATGTCCAGGAGGCTCATCAATGGTTGCGACAGATTTCAGACTGTTTGCACTATCCTCGGAAATCTCACTCCGATGATGCCGTTAGTAGTAGCCAAGTTGCTAAAGAAATGAAAGAACTGCTCGATCGGTTCCAGCCAGATCCCAAGTATCAACGCCCCCAAAGTGCCATCAAAAGCAAACTCCAACGAAACTGGAATCTGTACGGGGCAGACTTGCTGCACACCTATGACATCCCTGGATTGCCCCCGGATAACCTGCAAATAGAGAGCCTGTTTGGTCGATTGCGACGGCATCAGCGAAGAGTGAGTGGGCGCAAGTCTACTCGCCCACTACGGGAATTCGGACAATATCAAGTCCTTTTCTCCGCCGATAGCCAAGCTGATTTACTCAACCATCTCCGCACTGTTCCTTTGCATGAATATCGCAAACATCGGAAACTGCTTGAAGCCGCTGAGACTTCTCGACACTTTATGCATTGTCTCCATCGAGACCCAGAAGTTGCCTTGCAGCGTTTAGTGAATACCTATTCCAGTCTTACAAGCACACATAACGCCGCCTTGTGTAATGTTTAGACAGTAAGGGCTTGCTCTCGCTATATATTGTGTTCCCTTGTGATTATATCGCCAATATGAAAGATTGGGAAACGGATTTTTTTCTCCTTAAACCATCACAGTTACCTGCCTAGCGCGGTATAAATCAAATATACGGGTATAAGTTCCGCCCAACAATGAAC
>JABGQT010000209.1 GCA_018648685.1 Anaerolineae bacterium | reverse complement strand
TAGTGTCTTATTTTTTATGTCCATTTTTCCATTTTCACCTGAGGCGGAACACTATAAGTACAGTAGGAACTCTTAGACCATGGCACAATCCCAGTTCATAGAAAACATTTGCATTTTGGGTTGTTAGCTCTGCTACTATAAAAGATGCTTGAGCTATCCCCCTGATAATATCTTTTAGTATGTTTTGTTGATCCAAGAAACTATCTGCTCGTATTACGCTGAAACCAATTTCTTCCAACGCTGGTTTTATCAACTCATCGAAAATTGATGTGAATTCTGGGTCAAAAGGCATAATTACAAAAACATTCTTTTCCATACAAAACTCCCTTAGTTCTTATCTACCTGCACATAGAAGTAATTCATCTTCATCCACTATCATATTATATTCCATATCTTCAAAGGCTTTAGATTATCTAAAAACGAAAAAAAGCCTTCTGAGATTTTCATCCCAAAAGGCTTTTGCTTATTTCTTCTTCTTTTTCTTTTCTTTGATCTTATCCACAAAGCGTTCCACTTCCCAGCTTGCTGTCAGGCCGATAATGGCATCGCCCAGCTTCACTTCCTGCACCACGCCTCCGCGGACAGTAGCACGTTTACGCAAGGGCGCGTCGTCCAGCCGAGCGGATTTAGCGGCAGCACGCAATAGATGTAATGTGATTCCCAGCGTCTCTTTGCCAACGGCTAATCCGGCCAATCTTTCGCCATCGGGCAATTTCCAAAGGATCACGCCTTTGCCATATCGTCCCTGTGTGGGGAAATCTTTTGGCGTAATGCGTTTGCCTTTACCATCCGAAGTGATGATAAAGATATTCTCCCATTTCTGGGGTAAAACTTCTGCACCAACAACCAGATCACCGACGCCTAATTTGACACCATTCACGCCCGCAGCCACAAGCCCCATTGCGCGAACATCATCTTCTTTAAAACGGATGCCCATGCCACTCGAGGTAGCGAGCAGAATATCCTTCTTTCCATCTGTCAATACAACCCAACCGAGCACGTCGCCATCATTCACACGCAACATTCTGAACGATTCAGCCGAAGGCCCTGGAAGCTCGTCTACTACACTTTTCTTGACCATCCCCCCGCGCGTGACAGTTAAGACAAAAGTATCTTCTGCAAGTTCGCTTCGTTTTGCAGGCAGCGAGAAAACCGCCCCCAATTTATCGCTTGGTTTTAGGGGCGAAACTTTATGCCACAAGGTTCCATCTGAAAGTTTTTGCGCTTCAGGCAAAGTATGAACTGCTACTGCCGCTGCTTTTCCTTTTTCTGAAACAAAATAAAGCGTATCATTCGTCGAAACTTTGACCAGCCATTTGGGTGCTTCCTTGCCGCTTGGGCGCGGTGATTTATCATCCCGCGTGCGCGAAACAGTGCCATTGCTCATTACGCCGACCCAAACTGTTTTTTCTGGCAATAAATCTGCTGAAGTTAATAGAGTAGACCGATCTTCTTCGCCATCCACACTGATAATTCGTGTACGGCGGCGGTCGCCGTAGGCTTCTTTTACCTTCATTAATTCTTCGGTGACCAATCCACGCATTTTCTTTGGGGATTTAAGTAAAGCTTCAAGGCCTTTAATGATTTTCTTTAGTTCTTTATATTCCTGCTCGATCTTCTTGCGCTCCAAAGCTGCCAATCTTCGCAATTGCATATCCAAGATCGCTTGCGCCTGAATTTCGCTCAGCTTAAATTTCTTCATCAAACGCTTTCGCGCGGTAGGCACATCAGGCGCACGGCGGATCAGGGCAATCACTTCATCCAGATTCTTGATCGCGACCAAATAACCTTCGAGCACATGCGCGCGTTCTTTTGCTTTTCGCAAATCAAATTCAGTGCGACGGCGGATCACATCCAAGCGATGCTCCACAAAAACGCGCAAGGCTTGTTTCAGCGAAAGCATACGTGGCTCGCCATTGACCAATGCGAGCATGATAATGCTAAAGGTCGATTGCATTGGTGTGCTTTTGTAGAGTTTGCCTAAAACATCTTCCGGCTCAACATTTTTTGTCAACTCGATGACTATCCGCATTCCCTGACGATCAGATTCATCACGCAGGTCAGTTACGCCATCAATTTTGCCATCACGAACCAAATTGGCAATTCGGCCAATTAGTTTAGATTTGTTAACCGCATAAGGGAGTTCTGTGACAATGAGCCTGTTCTTGTTCCGCCCCATTTCTTCAATATGAACTCGCGCCTGAATCTTTATCCGTCCACGCCCCGAACCGTAAGAGGCTTCCAAAGAACCGGCATCTTTATCCTGAAGAATAATGCCACCCGTCGGGAAATCAGGACCCTTAACAAATTGCATTAATTGCTCAACCGAAATATCGTCAAGCTTTGTCCAATTTTCGAGCATATAAATGAGTGCATCGACCACTTCTGTGAGATTATGCGGCGGAATAGACGTAGACATCCCCACAGCAATACCGCTCCCACCATTGACCAATAAATTGGGAATCGAAGAAGGCAAAACACTCGGCTCCATGAGCGTATCATCAAAATTAGCCGAGAAATCAACGGTGTCTTTGCCAATCTCTGTCAACATATCCAATGCGGGCGCGGCCAGCCTGGCTTCGGTATAACGCATCGCAGCAGGCGGGTCACCATCTACAGAGCCAAAATTCCCCTGCCCGTCCACGAGCATATAGCGCATCGAAAAATCCTGCGCCTGTCTGGCCATTGCTTCATAAACCGACGAATCACCATGCGGATGATATTTACCCAAAACCTCACCAACAATACGCGCCGATTTTTTATGCGCGCTATTCGCCCGCAAACCCATATCGTACATTGCGTAGAGAATACGCCGCTGAACAGGCTTCAGTCCATCACGCGCATCGGGCAAAGCACGCGAAACGATCACGCTCATCGCATAATCAAGATAGGATTGCTGCATTTCTTCGTTGATGTCTATTTTATTGACTAATCCAAGTTCCATTGAAAACTCCTGCTCTTTTGGGGTTTTTTTATATTTTATTAAAAAAGTGATCGTGATTTTGCGAGGCAGTTTCACCGCCAAAGCAATCTCTTTTCTAAAGGGTATGAGACTGCCACATCGCAAATACATGCTCCTCGCAGAATCATCCGTAAGGGCTGAGTAGCTACCTTTTTCAGTGGGATGAAAAGCCGCTTCGCACTTAATTTAGGCTTGCCTGTACTCTAAGGGCATCGCACTTGCCATTAGAGTGCTCCCATTTAAAAAGGAGTGGGCGATGTAGAAAAATACCGTAAATGCCCTGTTCCAGCGCGTTTATATTACCACGAAAATTTGTTCTATTTTAACGAATTTGACTGATCTTGCGGAGTCCGAAATCTTCGCAAAGCATACTCGAAGAGTGCCAGATTTCGGCGCTTACCAGCAAAAGTCTGGAGACTTTTGACTCCAGATTTGGAATTGCTTTTTTTTTGCAAAAAAAAAGCCGTCACCTTTTGGGTGACGGCTCAAAACTAATAAGTATTCTTATTCTGCGAGGGGCGTTTCTGAGACGTCGGCAGCGGGGCTTTCTTCTTCGTCTTCTTCGTCTGTTGCCTCACCAGCTGCTTCCACAACGGGAACAAGCTCAGGGTCAAGTTCGCCTTCGGGGTCTTCATCCCCATCTTCTGGCTCTTCTTCATCTTCTCCAAGACCTTGGTCAAAACGTCCGGCTACAAAGCCTGATCCTGCGGGGATGAGTTTGCCGATGATGACGTTTTCTTTCAAACCATAGAGCGGATCTTCGTCTGAGCCGATGGCAGCTTTTGCCAAAACCTTGATGGTGTGTTGGAAGGATGCGGCAGAGAGGAAGGAATCAGTGTTAAGGGAGGCTTTGGTGATGCCCAAAAGGACGTTTACAAAGCGCGCGGGCTGTTTGCCTTCTTCTAATAGTGTTTCATTTACACGTTGAACATCAAGGCGGTCAAGAACATCACCAGGCAAATAGCCACTATCATGCGGGTGAGTGATTTGCACTTTAGAGAGCATTTTACGAATAATGACCTCGAAGTGCTTGTCGTGGATATTCTGACCCTGAGAACGATAAACTTGCTGTACTTCTGCCATAAGATAGAGTTGGCAGGCTTTTCTACCCTGAATACGAAGGATGCGGTGCGGGTTGAGCGAGCCTTCGGTAAGGGGTTGCCCAGCTTCAACGTGATCACCATCGCCAACGATCAAGCGTGCAGTCGTGGGGATGTCATATTCACCTGATTCACGCTGTTCGTAGGAGACGATAATTGTATTGTCTTCGATGCGTACTTTGCCATCGTTTTGTGCAGCGATTGTTGCTTCTTCATGAGAGGCTAAAAGATCGCCTGCTTTGACTTCATCTTCTTCGCTGACAGCAACTTCCCATTCTGCGGGGGTTTCATAGCGGTCGCTGACCATTTCACTTTGTGAAACCGTGACTAAACGTAAATCGGCGTATTTTTCAGATTGTGAAATCGTCACTTTACCACTAATTTCGGTCATTACGGCTTCACCCTTTGGCGCGCGACGGGCCTCGAAAAGCTCTTCAACACGAGGGAGACCGGTTGTAATATCGCTACCGGCAGCAACACCACCAGTATGGAAGGTTCGCAGCGTAAGCTGTGTACCAGGCTCACCAATGGATTGCGCAGCAACGATACCGACAGCAGAACCATGTTCAACAAGTGCGCCGCGTCCGAGGTCGTTACCATAACATTTTGCACAAACACCATGCTGGAGCGCACAGGTCAGGGGTGAACGAACAAAGACTTCTGCCAAATCAGATTTCATAATTCGGCGTGCTATGTCTGGCGTAATGGTGTCATTGCGCTCACCGATGATTTCGCCTGTTTGAGGATCAATAGTACGTTCCGCCAAAAGGCGGCTATGCAAACGAGCACTGAGTGCTTGTCCGGCAATATCTTCATCGCGGCGAATGGTGATGCCATTCATTGTTTCGCAGTCATGTTCGTTGACGATCAAATCTTGCGCAACATCAACAAGACGGCGGGTGAGATAACCTGCATCAGCTGTACGGAGAGCGGTATCAGCCAAACCTTTGCGAGCACCATGCGAAGAAATAAAGTATTCCAACGCGGTCAAACCTTCGCGGAAGTTCGAGCGGATTGGAAGCGGGATAATACGTCCGGCAGGATCAGCCATAAGACCACGCATCCCAGCTAACTGGGAAATCGGGCCAAAGCCGCCTTTTGTTGCGCCAGAACTTGCCATTGTAGCAAGATTTCCGTTCGGATCCATTACTTTGCGTACTTCAGTGGCAACATTGGTGGTTGTTTCCTGCCAAATTTGAACAACGCGCTCATCCTGTTCTTGCTCCGTGAGCAAACCACGTCGAAAATCGCGTTGAACAAGTTCGACTTCTTGGAGCGATTGTTTGAGGATTTCTTTTTTCGCTTCAGGAATAGTAATATCAGAGATAGCAACCGTAACACCTGAACGCATTGCATATTCAAAACCAATGGTCTTGATACCATCAGCAACATCTGTGGTCACGTCCTGACCGCAAATTTCATAGACATCTGCGATCAAATCTTTAACACCACCTTTGTCCAATGTTTCATTTACGAATTGAACTTCTGAGGGCAAGATGTTATTAAAGATGGCGCGTCCTACTGTGGTATTGACCATCCGCGTTTCAGCTTCTTCAAGGCGAGAACCATCTTCGTCATACCAGGTCGTAACACGCAAACGGATATTTGTATGTACTTCAACTTTTTCAAGTTCAAAGGCTAAGACTACTTCATCTATAGAGCTGAAAATGCTGCCTTCTCCCTTATAGTCAAAGGGGTCTTCCATCGTCAGGTAGTAAACGCCCAAGACCATATCTTTCCCTGGGCTGATGATCGGTTCACCATCTGCGGGTTTGAGCAAGTTTTTGGATGAGAGCATCAGTCGGCGTGCTTCTTCAACAGCTTTTTTAGAAAGCGGAAGATGGACAGCCATTTGATCGCCATCAAAATCGGCGTTGAAAGCGGTTGTGACTAGTGGATGTAATTGGATGGCACTGCCTTCAACAATAATCGGCTCAAAAGCCTGAATGCCAAGACGATGCAAGGTTGGGGCACGGTTTAGAAGAACCGGGCGTTCTGTAATCACATCTTCGAGTACTTCCCAAACTTCTGCACGGTTGCGCTCGATCAAGCGGCGAGCACCTTTTACGTTTGCAGCATAATTTCGGTTAACTAACCCGCCAATGACGAAGGGGCGGAAGAGTTCAAGCGCCATCTTCTTGGGGAGACCACATTGGTAAAGTTTAAGTTTCGGTCCAACCACAATAACGGAACGACCAGAATAATCGACACGCTTACCGAGCAAATTGCGGCGGAAACGTCCCTTTTTGCCTTTGAGCATATCGCTAAGCGATTTTAGCTCGCGACGACCACGACGAGAGAGTGCTTTACCACGTTGACTATTGTCGATCAGCGAATCAACAGACTCTTGTAGCATACGCTTTTCGTTGCGGATAATGACGTTAGGCGCACCCAACTCTAAAAGGCGTTTGAGACGGTTATTCCTGTTAATGACACGACGATATAGATCGTTCAAATCTGATGTAGCGAAGCG
>JABGQT010000162.1 GCA_018648685.1 Anaerolineae bacterium | reverse complement strand
CAATTTGGGTTGGTCTTTTTCATCTACCCCAAATTATTGAGATGATACAAAAAATGGATACAAATACGCAAAAAATAGCTTTTATTTTCCCCGGTCAAGGCTCGCAAACCCTCGGCATGGGGCATGAGATCGCTCAAGAATATTCAATTGCACGCCAAACCTTTGAAGAAGCAGATGAAATTCTCGGCTTTTCACTTTCTGCCATAATGTGGGGTGAAGATGCGGATCAATTGAACGACACTGTTAATACGCAGCCCGCTCTCTTTGTTCACTCATTTGCAGCATGGAGAGTGTTGACCGAGATCGTCCCCGAAATTCAACCTGCTTCCGTGGCCGGGCATTCTCTCGGCGAGTTAAGCGCGCTGGCAGTTACAGGCGCACTCTCTTTCTCAGACGGTCTACGTCTTGTGCGCCGACGTGGAGAGCTAATGCAGCGCGCGGGCGAACTCGCTCCGGGCGGGATGGCTGCCATTCTCGGGCTGGATATCCTTGCTCTCGAGAAGATTTGCGCAGATGCCACAGAAGGTGATGATGTTGTCGAAGTGGCAAATGATAATTGCCCCGGGCAAGTGGTCATCTCTGGCGCAAAACCGGCTTTGGAGCGCGCGCTCGGCTTGGCAAAAGAAGCGGGCGCACGGCGTGCTGTTCCGTTGGCGGTGAGCATTGCAGCACATTCTCCGCTGATGAGCGTGGTTCAAGCGGAATTTGATCAGGCGTTAGCAGATGCCAATATATGGGAAGCAAGTATCCCTGTAGTCGGTAACGTGACAGCATCCCCCTTGGCGACAGTAGCTGAAATCCAATCTGATCTGGGCGCTCAGTTGACATCCCGTGTCCGCTGGACAGAATCTGTTCAATATATGGCGGCGCAAGGCGTAGAAACTTTTTTTGAATTAGGGAGCGGTAGCGTTCTTTCAGGGCTGTTGCGCAGGATCGATCGAGGTCTACAAGGAGTGGCGCTTGGTACGCCAAAAGATGTCAGTAAATTCTCTGAGTTATTTTTGTTATAAGGCTGCAATGTAGTTTATGTAGAAAGTGTCTATACTGTATGTGAATAGAAAAAGGCATACTCAACGAAAGTTGAGGGCGCAAAGCTATGGGTCTAAGGTTAGATTTTTTTTTGACTATGATCGCCAAGCCGCTAACAGGGAAAAGATCTTGAGTGGTTTGGATAAAAAATTCAAACCACTTTTTTTTGTGGAGGTGCTTATTGAAACTTTACATAATAGGAATTATCTGGTTGTACAAAGATATAAGGAGTATAAAATGATGAAAAAAAGATTATTGGCTTTCTTGTTAGTTTTCGCCTTGTTGGCAGTAAGTGCGATTGCAGCTGCTGCTGAAACGGGCACGGTCACAATTACCGGTGGTACACTTTCTGAGACCATAGCGAATGTGACCTTGAGTGGCGTAACATTGGATGGTACAGATCAGACTGCGACGAGCGCTTCTGGCTCAAACGCTTGGTCAGCAACAGATGCACGTGGCACTGGTGCTGGTTGGAATTTGACAATTGCGGCGACCGATTTTTCGGACGGTGTAGATAAAACCATTGATATTGCTCAAGCAGATTCTGAGTTCAAGATCCAATTGCTGGATGCGAACGTGACGATTACTGCCGGCAACACCAAGCCTGTTTCGGCGGTGACAACTCTGACCCCGATTCCGGATACAGGCTCGCTAAAATTCCTTTCTGCCGCAATAAATACAGGCATGGGCAGCTATGCTATTGCCCCGAATTTTGAGCTTGAAGTACCAGCTGAGACCTTTGTTGGTTCAGGAACATATACATCGACGATCACAGTAACGGCGGTATCAGGACCATAATTGTCAGGAGTTTTTGTTGAATAGTAAGCGGAGTGTGTTCTTAGCAATATTTGCGGCTTTTCTTGCCGCAGGAATATTGGTTACACACTCCGCTGCTTTGTCTGTATCTACATCGGCTGTGAATTTCCCCGGGCTTACGTTGAATGGTTACGATCAAATTCTTGCAGGATCAACAGCAGCGTGGCAGGTTGATGCGAGTGGGGAAGCAGGCGGTTGGCATGCAACTATCTTGGCAACGAATTTTGGAAATGGGGCGGGGGGGATCATTGATGTTGGATATCTGGAATTTCGTTTGGCGGATGCAAATATTAGTCTTGTTTCCGGTGACCCTGTTTTGCCAACATCAACACAAACCAGCTTTGTCCCATTAAGCGGTACGGCCATCAAATTCATTTCGGCGGCCAGCGGAACAAGTGATGGTATTTACGATTTTTTGCCAGAATTTCAATTAACCGTTCCGGCAGAAACTTATTACGGGACTTACACAAATACAATAACAATTGCGATCAACACAGGCCCGTAAACTCTTCTAAGGAGAAAGGCGATGATGAAAATATTTAGAAGTTCCAAAAGAATATTTCTGGTTATTGTTTTTGCAGGCTCAATGTTAGGATCTTTTGTCGACTCTGTCATCGCACAGTCTTCTACTGGCATATCTTTTGGCATTCGCCCGACAAAAGCCTTGGAGGGGCAAGAAGAAACTTTTTCTTATTTTTCATATCGTGTTTCTCCAGGCTCAGTCTTTGATGACGAAGCCTTGGTGCTCAATGATGGCGACGAAGCGGTCACGCTTAAAATCTATGCCGCCGACGGGGTCACTGCTCGGAATGGCGGTACCGATTTTACTGAATTTGGAGGAGCCTCAACGGGAGCAAGCCTTGGGTCTCATGCGTGGATATCTCTTTCAGTCAATGAGATCACTTTGGCACCAGGAGAAGAACAGAAAATTCCATTCCGCGTTAGTATCCCTGCCGACGCTTCTGCCGGGCAGCATATTGCAGGATTGGTTGTTGAAGCGATCCCAGAGGTAAGCACCTTGGATTCGCCAGACGCTGCCGATGGAGAAGCACAATTTAACGTGAAGGTCATTCGACGTGTTGGCGTGGCTGTTGTGATGGATATTCCGGGTGAGCAGATATCCTCTTTGGAAATTGATAATATTTTCCTGTATCAACAAGAGGAAGATGGAACAACTTTTGCAGTTGATCTAAGAAATACAGGAAATGTTTTCCTGCAATCATCAGGTTTTTTTGTAGTCACGGATCGTACTGCTGAGAATCTGATCACGACAATTCCGCTTCAGTTTGATACGATCCTGCCTGGCGACGCAGTTACATTTTATGTGCCGCGCGCAGCTCGATTTGCAGATGGAGAGTATTTACTTTCTGTTTTTTTGGAACACGAAGGGAAAAAGGTTGTCCTTGAAGGCGTTGGGATGAAAATAAAAAACGGGCAACCAGAGTTAGAAGGTGTTGTCCGCGAGAATATTTTTTCTCCTGAAGAAATAGAAGTCTTTTTTGCAGATGCTGAAAAAGAGGCAGGGTCGGTCTGGATCACAATAGCAGTGGCTTCTTTTGTGCTCGCCTTTATTCTTGGCGGAATTATTTATTGGGTTGGGGGCAAAAAAGAAGCGAAAAAGTCTAGGCATGTGCTACGATAGATAAGATACCTGTTGAGTTTATTAGAGAATTTAAGAGTCTCCAATTCTGGAGACTCTTTTTACTTGGTAAAATATAGCTGCTTTGATCATTAAAGATGAAGGAGAATGTCGATGGACTTACTTAGCAAACGCATTCAGAAAGCTGCAGAAAGTGTTCTGGAAAACGAAGGACTAGTTAGTGGCTTGGATGAATCAACGGCTGCTCTTTTGCAAGATTGGGGAATCAAGAATGTAAAACGGATTGCTGAAGAGACTGGCGATTTAAGCGACGAACATGCTGAAGAAGCAATGTACCCGAAAATGAAAGCATCTCGTCGCTTAATGCGTGCTATCCGTGTTTGGGTGCAACGTGAAAAAGAAAGTTCTCAGGAAGAAAAAGATCAGCTTTGGTTAAAATTGGAGAAGATGGCTCAAGCTCTCTATGGTGAGGCGCTTTCGCTCCCCTCTTCAACAAAATTTACAGGTAAAACATCTGTCGAATTTATCAGAAATCTCCTTGATTGGTTGGAAAATAATTCACTTGAAAAGAAGGGGGCAGGCGAGAAAAAAACTTCCCTCCGTTCTTTATTCAATCGTTAGGGATGGGATTTTAATTCCCCGAGATAAATTTTTTTTATAAGAAAGAGGAGTATCATGGCTGCGCGTAAACGAAAATCTGGCAATTCGAAGATGGTATTGTTTTTATTAGTGGGTTTACTTATTCTTGGGGGATATTTTATGCTGACAGGAGAAGATCCACTAGGTTTGTTTGCTGACCTTGAAAATATGGAAGTGCCTTCTGTTGCCATTTCCCTGACAGGAGGTGCGGATGCTGTTGCCCAAGCGCCTGAAGAAGAACCTGCGCAAGAGCCCGAGCAAGAGCCAACAGTGGCTCCTGTCCCAGTGATTGAAACAAGCACGCAGGGCGATTGGTGGGAAGTCTACTTTGCAGATTGGCAAAACATGAACGACCCCGAAAATTATGCAGGCTCAATTGAAGAGAGAATTATTGAAAAAATTGACGCTGCGCAAGAATCGATCCATATCGCCTCTTTTGAATTTGATCTGACGCCTGTTGCGGACGCGCTTATCCGCGCACATGATCGCGGCGTGGATGTGCGCTGGGTCACGGACGATGAACACGGTATCGAATCGGACGAAGAACCTGGTCACGGACAATTTGCGATGCTTGAAGATGAAGGGATCGAGATCAAAGATGATGCACGCGGCGCACTTATGCACAATAAATTTTGGATATTTGATCGCGAAATCGTTTGGACAGGCTCAACCAACATCACAGAAAATGGTATTTTTAAACAAGATAATAACGTGATCGTCGTTCATTCACCCGCGTTAGCTGAAATTTACGAGCGCGAGTTTGACGAAATGTGGAATGGTGAGTTTGGTCCCCGTTCAACCTCGACCGCTGGAGAACAAAGCGTTATCGTTGATGGCACTGAAATTCAGGCATATTTCGCAGCAGAAGATGATGTAATCGACACTTATATTATTCCTGTCCTCGAGGGTGCGCAGAGCAGCATCCACTTCATGGCGTTTTCCTTCACGCATGATGGTATGGAAGATGCTATTACGGAGCGCTATGAGAATGGCGTAGAAGTGATGGGGATTTTCGAGAAAACAGGCAGTAGCACAGTGTATAGCGAACTGGGCGATATGTTTTGCTCCGGCATGCAAGTTCGCCGTGATGGAAATGGCAGCTTCCTGCACCATAAAGTGGTTGTTGTTGATGAGCGTATCGTTATCACCGGTTCACTTAATTTCTCTGATAATGCCACTGAGAGCAACGACGAAAATATACTGATTGTAGATAATGCAGAAATTGCAGCGCTGTATATTCAGGAAGTTAATAAGGTTTGGTCTATTGCAGCTGATCCGGAGCCAGAGAAATTTCCTTGCGAGTAGTTTTTTCTAAGCGAGAATAGGAGCTTAGGTGAGTTGTGTGCTCACCAAGCTTCCATTCTTGTTGGAGTTGGGTTGTATAAATGACGAAGAATGAAATAGAAAAACAAGAACATTATTATTGGATTGATGCACTTCGTTTTGTGAGTGTTCTGCTTGTTATTGTCGTTCATGTTTCCGGCCCCATTGTATACGAGTGGCAAAAGGTTCCTTTTCAAGATTTCATGATAGGAAATCTGTACGATTCATTTTCCAGGATCAGTGTACCGATCTTTTTTATGATCAGTGGATATCTTTTGCTTAGCAAGCAAGAGTCAGTGAAGAATTTCTACAAAAAAAGAATGAAAAAAGTTTTCATCCCCTTCATTGCTTGGTCAATAATTTATTTGCTGTGGGAAGGCTACTTTCTGAAAAGCGAATACGTGTTTTTGGGAATAAAAGAATCAATCGTTTATGAAATTCTTGCGGAGCCAACCTTTGGGCACCTTTGGTTCTTTTATGCCCTGATAGGCATTTATGTTTTTGTTCCGGTTTTACGCCTATTTGTCTCGGCAGCAAGTAAAAGCGAATTATGGTACCTCGTTATTTTGTGGGTGCTTAGTGGACCTGCTATATCGACGATAGAAAAATTTTCAGACATCAGCATTTCTAGTCAGTTTGGTTTTATAACGGGGTATTTCGGCTACTTTATTCTTGGGTATTTACTTATCAAATATACATACACTCAAAGACAGATCGTTTCTTTTTTTCTGTCTTATCTAGTGCTAGGGATTGGTACAGCGGTGGGCACGTGGTATCTCTCTGCGACGAAAGTACGTCTTTTTCTTTATCTCTATGATTACCTTGCGCCAAATGTTATCTTGATGACCGCCTCTTTCTTCATCGCCTTTCAATATTTTGGTGAAAATAAGCGGCTCATAATAAATGCACGTATGGAATCTATAGTGAAGATGCTAGGGGAAACAAGTTTTGGTGTTTATTTAGTCCATGGAATAGTGCTAACATCTTTGGAAAACGGGTATTTTGGTTTTGTTTTAAGTTATAAGCTGGGCAATCCTCTGTTTTCTGTCCCGCTTACGGTGATTGCAATATATCTTATTTCTTTGATCATCACTCTTTTGCTTAGAAAGATCCCAGTTGTGCGTGCTATAGTTTGGTAATGTGGAATAATAGTTCTATAAACAGAAAAAGGTCAGCATTTCGCTGACCTTTTTTATGTAAAACAGCGGTGCTAAAGCTCGCAATAACGATCTACTTGTTTCTCAATTACCTTCAGGCTATCTTCCCAGAATTTCTTCTCGCGGATATTGATCCCGAAGCGGTCGGCTAATTCAGCCGCGCGCTTTTCGCCGGTGCTGGCAAGCAAGTTGATATAGTCGGGGATGAATTCGTCGCCCCGCTGCTCGTAGATCGCGTATAGTCCTGTTGCAAATAAAAGTCCAAAAGTGTAGGGATAATTATAAAACGAGAGGTCAGCCGAATAATAATGTGGCTTCCACGTCCACATATATTTGTGTAAATATTGCTCGTCTAGCGCATCCCCATAAGTCGCTTTCTGGGCATTTTCCATGATCTCGCAAAGTTCTTCGGCCGAGAGTTCGGCATCAGCGCGTTTTTCAAAAACTTCCTTCTCGAAGAGGTAGCGTGAATAAATATCGACAACAACTTGACTGGCGCTGATCAGCGCGGTCTCGAGAATAGCTAATTCTTCATCGGGATCGCTGATCTGTTCCAGGATAGCATTGACAACGATCGTTTCGCACATGATGGACGCAGTTTCTGCCAAGGTCATCGGGGTTTCGCCTTGAAGGGCTGTTTTGTCCGCGCTGTAGATGCACTCATTGTGGAAAGCATGTCCCAATTCGTGTGCCAGCGTGGAAACTTGGTCGAAAGTCCCGTCAAAATTCGACAGGATGCGTGATTCCTTAACGTTCGGCACACCCATGCAGAATGCCCCGCCACGTTTACCAACGCGCTGCTCAGCATCGATCCAGTTGCCATCGAAGGCGCGTTGTGCCAGATTTTTCAGTTCGGGGGAGAAGCTGCCAAATTGCTCTAAAATAAATGTGCTGGCTTCGGCGTAGCTATACGTTTTTTCGGCGCTACCTATTGGAGCAAAAATATCCCACCAGGGCAATTTTTCCTTACCGAGACGTTTTGCTTTTGCCAAAAAGTAACGTTGGAAGACAGGGAAAGAATCTTCCATTGCTTCGAGCATGGCACTTAGTGTTGCGCGGTCAATGCGTGCAGCGTCGATCGAGGCATGAAGCGCATCCTCGCGTCCGCGCCGTTCGTTAAGGGTGTTAACTGCGCCCTTAATCCCGTTCATGGATGATGCTAAGGGTTCTTGTACGGCTTCCCAGGCCGCCATCTCAGCTTCGTAAGCGCGTTTGCGCACATCTTCGTCTGGATGTGAGTGCAGGTTAATTAAAGCAGGTGATGAAAGCTCTTGCTCTTCACCGTCCAGATCGAACTTTATTTTCAGTTGAGATGTAACCGTGCCCTGTAGCTTTTCCCAGCCACTTGTTCCGCTTAGGCTCAAGGCTGCCGCCAGCGATTCTTCTGCCTCGCTCATTAGGTAGCGGCTCTGTTCGGCTGTTTCCTGCAGAAAGAAGGCATGTGCTTGCGCCAATTCAGATACTTGCATAATTTCAGGTAAGCGATCTGCAATAGAGCCGATCCATTGCTGCGCTTGCACGCCTAACATCCGCAAATTGACCTCGATCTGCTCAAATTGCGAGAGTACTCTTTTCGCAAGCTGATTGAATGAATCGGTGCTAATAAACGAGTATATGTACGAGCTAATTGTTTCTGCTAGATCATTACTCTCATTGAAGCGATTAAGTACTTCTTCTGCAAGTTTGCCAAGCTCCTCTGCTGATGATTGCGTACTACTTGCGGAAACTTTATTTGCGAAGAAGGCTTCAAAGGCATTGATCTGTGAAGACAGTGTTTTAAGTGCCTGATTAAATTCAGCCGAATCAAGACCGGGATAAACGTTGGAAAGATCCCAGTGGGGAGGGGGTGTTTTTGCCATTTAAAACTCCTGTAATAAATTTAGAGTGCCCACGCCAGCATCAAGCCGAATATGGCGGTAAGCAAACCAATATGTAAAAATAAATTTGTGCTGGCGAGCCAGCTTCCAGGCAATATAAACTGGATCAGCAAATTAGTAATAATAAATAACATGCCAAGCAAGGGGATCAATCCCTTGCGCGCGGCAAGAAACTCAGAGAGTCGATCTAGAAAAAGAGAAAGAGTTTTTTTCACAGAATATCCTCTTCGGTAATTTCATGGTCACTTGCTTCGGCTTCCCAGCCGCTGAAGCGTGCCACAATGCGTCCAGGCAAACGCCCCTGGATAAAGACACCACCGCGTTCATGCTCGATCTGCTCAATGATCCCCGCTTCGTGGAACATGGAAATTAAATTACCTTCCTGATAGGGCAAACGAACAGAAATCGGCGTAAAGGTTTCGTAAAGACTTTCTTGCAAGAGTCTCTTTAGGTCTGGAAGCCCCGTCCTTTTTTTTGCCGAAATTGCAATAGCTCTTGGATAATGCTCAAGCGTTTGTTGTGCGTTTTCGGGATGAGTAAGCATATCCACCTTGTTCAAGGCTGTAATGACGGGAATATGATCCGCGTCAATATCAGACAGTGTTGCCTCGACGGCTTCAAAATGATTTAGCGCATTTGGGTGTGAAATATCTACGACATGCAAGAGAAGGTCAGCTTCTGCAATTTCTTCCAAGGTTGCGCGAAAAGCGGCTACTAATGTTGTGGGCAGCTTTTGGATGAACCCGACCGTGTCCGTGAAAAGGGACTCGTAACCGCCCGGCAACTCAACGCGACGTGTAATCGGATCGAGCGTGGCAAAAAGCTGGTTCGCGACGTAAACATCTGCTTGAGCTAATTGATTGAGCAACGTTGATTTTCCTGCATTCGTGTATCCAACAAGGGCGACAATTGGTAGGCGGGATTTTTTTCTCTTATCCCGATGGCGTAGACGATGGGAGCGCACCTTCTCAAGTTCGTTTTTGAGATACGAAATCCGTTTTTGGATGATGCGCCGATCGACCTCGAGTTGCGTTTCGCCGGGACCACGCAAGCCAACGCCGCCCACACCTCCAGAGCGTCCGCCACCGCCGCCTGCCTGGCGAGCAAGATGTGTCCACGCGCGGGTCAGGCGGGGGAGATAGTATTCGTACTGTGCTAATTCTACTTGCAGCATCCCCTCGCTTGTTTTTGCATGTTGGGCAAAAATATCCAGAATGAGAGAAGTGCGGTCAAGCAGACGTACATTTTGTCCAAGTAATTTTTCCAACTCGCGTTGGTGGCGAGGAGAAAGCTCATCGTCAAAAATGACAACTTCAGCAAGTGTTTCTTCAAGGAAAGCCTTGAGTTCTTCGACCTTACCCGAGCCAATAAAGGTTTTCGCATGAGGACGGCTTAATTTCTGTGTAAGTTCACCAACTACTTCCAAACCAGCGGTGTCTGCAAGTAAAGCCAATTCGTCGAGCGAATCGTCAAGTGGCAGTAAGCCTTCTTGACCAAAAATTTCAACGCCAACGAGAAATGCTCTTTCTCGTGGCGTTATTGTCGGTTGAGATGTTTTTTTTGACATTATTCTTTTAAGGGGTGTTGGGTAATGTTTGATCCCGAAAGAGTTTGGCAACTTTGGGGTCAGTTGCTTCACTGCGATCAGGCAAAAGGATGTGAAAGGTTGAGCCAGGGCAAGCTTTTTCATCGTAGCCTGGAGAATCAACCCAAATTGTGCCGCCGTGCGCTTCGATAATACCGCGAGTGATCGGTAGTCCCAGCCCGGGGCCGCCGCCTTTGAACTTTGTCTTTCCGCTGGAGTGCAGAGAGGCTTCGCCTAATTGTCTGAATTTGTCAAAGATAACGGATTGGTCCTTATCAGAAATTCCAATGCCTGTATCTGCAACTGTGATCTCGATAAAGCCAGGCAAGAGACGCCCGTCAATTGAAATCGTGCCTTTGTCGGGCGTATATTTGATCGCGTTTGTGAGTACATTGCGCAAGGCTTGGTAGATGCGTTCGGGATCGGCAAAAATTAGCTGATCGCTGCCAAGAAAAGCGCGCACATCTAGTGTGAGTTGACGAACATTGCAAATCTCCAGAAGTTCATTTTGTAAAAGGCTAAAAGTATTATTCAGCCAAAGCGGTTGAAAATTAAGCGAGAGCAAGCTATTGTCAATGAGCGAAACATCGATCATATCATCTACGATCTCACGTAGACGGCGAACACCATTTTGCACACCTTCGAGTAATTGCCCAGCACTTTTATTCTCTTTATCAAGTAAATCCCTCATCATTGAAGTATAGCCCTCAATCAAGGTGAGCGGTGTTTTTAATTCGTGCGCAGCCACAGAGATAAAGTTCGATTTGCTTCGGTCAAGCTGCTCGAGTTTTTGTTGAATAGAAGCAAGTTCATTAGAGATATGCGAAACACGCGTATCTGATTCGTAATGCGCTGCCTTCGAGAGTGCGTAAGCAAAGAGTGCCGATGTGGCACTGAGAAGTTCCAGTGCCTCCTCAAGAGAAAGATTTTCTTTGGCAACATCAAAAGTGAGTGCACTTGCTCTCGACATGATCGTAGAAAGATTGTGTTGCCCTTCAGCGATGTCTGTTTCTGTTGGGGCATTTGCCCAGTCGTAGAGAATTGGGTCCAGCCAGGATGGGTCTCCAGTGAGTGCTGCTTGTTCAAAAAGACTGAAAAAGCGCGAGAGTTCTTTTTCGAAATTCTCTCGTACTCCGGCACCGCGTGCCAAATCGTGCGCAACGCGATGTATCCATGCTGAACGAACTTTCTCAAGAAGAGTTTTGATTCTCATAGTTTTTTTTTGCAAGCTAGGCGTTGATAATTCCGAATTATTATACCTTGCTTACTACCTTTAGTGCCGATTCTTCAACCAGGCGAGCATTGTTTCTCCGACGATCCCCAAGCTTTCTGCAGAAACTTTGTCGGCGGTATCTCCCGTGGTATGCCAATATGGGTAGTCGAAATCGATCACATCTACAGCGGGATAGCCTGCCTCCACAAAAGGCGTATGATCGTCTAGCATACTGAACTTCTCAGTGTTGATGAAGTTGTTTTCGTATCCTAATTCTTTCGCCGCTGCCCAAATTTCTTCCCGAAGCTCTGGGTTTGAATTTCTTTCAAGATAGATATTCAGGTCTGCATCGCCGATCATATCCAGGATGATGACGGCATCAGGATTAAGCGCATAGCCATCAACGAACGCCCGTGAACCCAATATCCAATCCCAGGTGGGGAGGTTGCCGTTATCTTCAAGGTCGAAAAAGACCAGCCAGACGGACTCGTTTTCAAGGGGGATGCTGCGCGCTAACTCCAATTGGACAGCAACACCGGATGCGCCGTCGTTCGCGCCCAAGACAGCTTGCTTCCGCTTGTCAACATCTGGGTCGTGATCGGCATAGATGCGGCTATCGTAGTGCGCCCCAAACAGAATCTTGGCTGGAGCATTGTCTCTGTACGCAATGATGTTGTACCCCTGGTGCCCCAAAGCCTCGAAAACCTGCTCTTCGACTTGCCAGCCTGCGGCTTCAAGCTCTGCGCGTATCCATAAACGAGCTTGCTTGTGTGCTTCTGAATCAGGCAGGCGCGCTCCAAGGGCGGTTTGGTGGAGCACGTCTTGGTATGCGCGCAGACCGTCAAATTTAACGGGAGCAAGTTCCGGTTGCGGGCGATCCGAGTAACTCATCCAGAGAAGAGAGAGACCCGCAAGAAAAAATATCCCCGAGACTAGATAAATACTGTTTTTGCGCGTAGTCATTAACATATATCTATTTTTCAATCAGATATTGCTGTAAATCAAAAAGGGAGCGTTCCGCATACGCCGCTGCGCGTTCGCGCTTATTACGTTTCTTCTTTTCACCATTCCCCTCAAGTGCAGGGAATATGCCGAAGTTTGCCTTCATGGGTTGAAAATCTTTCTCGGCAGCATGGGTAATATAATGACAAAGCGCACCGAGCATGGTTGTGTGAGGGAGTTCGAGAAGGGGGCTGCCAGCCAGCAAGCGCACCATATTTTGTCCTGCTAGAAGTCCTGTAGCAATATTGCCAATATAGCCTTCAACACCGGTGATTTGCCCCGCAAAGAAAAGGTTCTCGCGTTGGTCGAACTGAAGGGTTGGGCGCAAGAGGCGCGGCGAAGCGATGAAGGTGTTGCGGTGCATTTGCCCATAACGCGCAAATTCAACTTTTTCTAGCCCGGGGATCATCCGAAAAACACGCCGCTGCTCAGGAAATTTGAGATTGGTTTGAAAGCCAACCAGGTTATATAGATCGCCTGCAAGATTATCCTGGCGAAGCTGTAAAACGGCATAGGGGCGCCTATCGGTGCGTGGGTCGACTAAGCCAACAGGCCGCATTGGCCCAAAGGCGAGCGATTTTTCACCACGACTTGCAATTACTTCGACGGGAAGACAGCCTTCAAAATAATGATGCGCACCTGCTTTTACACCTTCTTCGATTGCCAACTCAAATGAGTGAAGCCGGATGCGCTCTGCTTTAAGAAGGGCTTGCAGAAAGGCATCATACTCATCTTTTGTGAAGGGACAATTAATATAATCACCTTGCTTTTCTTCACCACGGTCATACCTTGATGCACGAAAGGCGACCTTCATACTAATGCTCTCGCGATGAACGATCGGGGCAATAGCGTCAAAGAAATAAAGATGATCCTCGCCCGTTAGCTTTGCAATAGCTATCGAAAGTTTATCTGACGTTAATGGTCCCGAGGAGATGATCGTTGGCCCGGATGGAATTTCTGCAACTTCCTCGCGGATCACTTCAATATTTGGATGAGCCTCGATCTTTCCAGTGACCGCTTTTGCAAAAATTTCACGATCTACCGCTAAGGCTCCGCCAGCAGGAACAGCATTCTCTTCAGCGGTCTCAAGCAAGAGTGACCCCATGATGCGGAGTTCTCTTTTAAGCAAGCCCGAGGCGCGGTCAGGCAGATTGGAGCCGAGAGAGTTGGAGCAGATCAACTCAGCCAAATCGCCGCTTTGATGTGCGCCAGTTTCTTTTTTGGGGCGCATTTCGTAAAGTTTTACATGGAGTCCATGTTGGGCTGCTTGCCAGGCTGCTTCACTACCTGCCAAGCCTCCGCCAATGATTTTTATTATTTGCATGATGCAATTTTATCATCGGAATATTTCAGCGGTACTGTATAATATAGGGAGATTTTTTAAACCTTTGGAAAGAACATAGGCGAAATGACAAATCCTAACTCTACAGAAAAAAAGCTAAAAGAGGCTTGCCAACTAACGGGTGCATCTTGGGCTGCTTGTGTAGAGCGAAATAATTCAGGGTGGACAATTGAAAATGCTTACCGTCTCAGCAAAAAGCGAAAAAGCTGGGTGCATGACTACCTTAGCCAAAGCGATGTAGACCGCTGGCTTTGTGGTGGATTAGCCGGTGGACGTTCGAGATCTCGTAAACTCCCGAAAAACGGTATCGCCGAGGCAGATCGTCTTTATACTTATGCTTTGGAAGAAAATGAAAAAATACTCATCGTCGCGGGGGGAGAGTTCACAAAAAACGACAAGAAGATGTGGCGCTTATTATCCAGTTCTGGTGTTTTTGGGGTAAAAGATACTGCTCTACAACCAGCAGATGCCTTTATCTTTGGTGGACATTCTTCTGCTCCTTACGATCTTCACAGTTCCCTAAAGCGAATATTAGCGCGAATTCTTCATTATATTCCGGCAAAAGCTGCTTGGTTAGCCATATATGGGCAAAACTCATTAAAAATTGAAGCGCAAAAAAATATCCCCGATTTATATAGGAAAGAACTTTTCTTCAAAAAAGAAAGTCTGCTTGTGCAAATGAAAGAAAGCGCCAGCCCAATTCTCATTGAGAAAGCTGACCTTCAGTGGAAAAGAGTCCATGAAGAAATTGCACCGCTAAGCGCAGTAGCCTGGTGTGTATTGCCATTGATGATCGGCCAACGTCTCATTGGCGCAGTCTCTCTCTGGCGCGATGAGTCTTTTAGCGAAGACGAATGGATCAAATTGCAGCGCTTCAGTCATTATGCAGCTACTTCAGTTGAAATGTATGTAACTTTCTCCGAGATGGCAGACCATCTCAAGCGGCAGGCAATGCTGAATGACTTTGCCCTGATCATTTCATCGGCCCAAAATCTCGACCAGATCGTGCGCCGTGTCTTTGCTTTGCTCACGCGCACGTTTAAAACAGAATTGATCTCACTTTTTCTACTCTCCTCTGATGGGCGTACATTGCGTGAATATCGCAATATCGAACGCAGATTGACCCCGCGCACCGAATTTCTGGATTCACATCCTATAGCAGGCTTTGTGCGCGCAGGAAAAAATGTGCGCATCGAAAACGCGTCCACACAAGAGTATTTGTTGGCAAATCCAAGCGCTCAGGCAGCGCTAACAATTCCGCTTAAATATCGCGGAGAGGTCATTGGCGTTTTGGCATTAGAGAGCGAAGATGTGGGCGCTTTCAGCGGCTACGATGAAAATCTACTTGTCGTGATCGCCAGCCATCTTGCTGGGCTGGTTGAATATGGACGCCTTCGCGATGAAGCAGAAGCGCGCGCGCGTAATCTTGGGCTGATCCATGAAGTTGTTCAGCAGGTAATTGGTGTCACCAACGTGGACGAAGTTGCTCAAATCACCGCCAATTTACTTGTGCAGCATTTTTCTTATGAACTCGCGGCTGTGATGCTTGTAGACCATCAACAACACCTGCGCGTTAAAGGAATTAGCGGTGCCGCACCCTCTTTGGTGGAAATTGTCTTGAAAAAATTTGAAGACCCCACCCAGGGCGGCATTACAGGCTATGTCTTTGCAAGCGGAGAGAGCCTGATGATCGACGATGCCAGCAAAGATCCCAATTATCAACATATCCCCGGTTGGGATATTGGCTCTGAAATTTGCGTCGCCTTGCGGGAGGGGGATCGCATTTGGGGGATCATAAATGTTGAAGCCCGCGCGAAAAACGCCTTTACGCATAATGACCTCCTTGCTCTGGAATCCCTCGCAGGTTTTCTCACGAGTGCAGTATCCAGCGTAGACCGCTACCAGATGCTTCAAGACACCATTCAAATTCTGCAAACCACCCAAGAAGAACTTCAAGAAAGAATGGAAGCGCAGCACAATGCAGAAAACAGACTTATTCAGGCAGCAAAACTAGCTGCTGTCGGCGAGATGGCGGCTGGTGTCGCACATGAACTGAACAACCCCCTTACAACAGTCGCCGGTTTTGCAGAACTTGTTTTGGATGATCTCCCCCCAGAATCCCCGCAACGCACCGATCTGGAGCTTGTTCTGCGCGAAGCAACGCGCGCGCGTAATGTCGTGCGCCGCCTGCTTGATTTTGCCCGCCAAAGTGAAAGTGTCCGCGTCCGCTCAGATTTGAACGAGGTGATCGAAGACGTAGCTGCACTGACAAAGCACCTTTTTGAAACCAATGCTATAAAATTCAAGATGACACTTGCAGAAAAACTCCCCTGGGTTTTGATGGACCGTGACCAGATCAAGCAAGTCGTTCTAAATCTGCTACATAATGCCCTACATGCCATGCCAAAGGGCGGTAAACTTTCTGTGCATACCGAAACGCGCCAGAAAAATGACGAATGCTGGGTTGTGATGTCTGTTCAAGATAACGGAAAAGGAATCAGCCCGCATGATCTTGCGAGAATTTTTGAACCTTTCTTCACCACAAAAGCGGATGATGGTGGCACAGGGCTTGGGCTTGCCGTCAGCTATGGGATCATCACTGACCACCATGGATTTATTGACGTGGATAGCACGCCCACCAAAGGCGCCTGTTTTAGCGTCTGGTTACCGTTAGAGGATAAACCCGAATGAGCGCCCCTTTTATTTTGATCGTTGACGATGAACCCGGGATAGCAAGACTCTGCGACCGCCTCCTGACACGGGCTGGCTTCCGTACATTAGCATTTACTGAACCCAAAAAAGCCATGAACTACCTGCGCAACGAACATGTAGACCTGCTGCTTGTAGATATCCGCATGCCCGAAATAGACGGGTTTGGTGTCGTTTCCTTTGCCAAAGAACAACAACCGGATCTTGCTGCTCTGGTTATGACCGGCTTTGGAACAGTTGAAACAGCCATCAAAGCCCTCCGTAAAGGCGTAGACGGGCTCATTCTTAAACCCTTCGAAAAAGGGGACGAGTTGGTCGCTGCTGCGCGACAAGCACTCGCTGATAACCAGCGTAAACGCGACGCAGCGCATATGCAAGCCTTGCGCCCACTATTTGATGTGACAGAAGCCTTTCTCGCTGAAACGCGCCCTGAGCGTCTGCCAGAGCTTATTGTGGATGCTGTTTGCAAACATTTGCGCTGCAAAAACGCCGCTTATTATCGGTACGAAGCCGAAGGGCTGACTCTGCTCTCGAAACGAGGGCAAGCCTTCCCCGAGAGCGACGCGGAAGATGTCGATAAAGCGGTAACTCTTATTCAGAAGGAAGACATTCCTGTTGCATTAAATGAGAACGGAACGAGCCATCCTGTTCTTCAAAAAGAGTTAACGCGGCTTGGTTTGAGTTCTGCGCTGCTTGTGCCGGGTTCTCATTCAGAAATCAATGCGCTTATTTATGCCGGACGCAGTGCTGATGAACCTGCTTTTCGAGAAATCGATCTCGACACATTGTTGATCCTGGCACGCCAAGCAGCAACGGCCATTGAAAATGCCTATCTGTACGCAGAGTTACGCGATTATGTTCAGCAGGTTGAAGATTCGCAAAAAGCTTTAGTGCAAGCTGAGAAAATGGCAGCCGCGGGGAGGTTGACAGCTTCGATTGCGCATGAGATCAACAACCCCTTGCAAGCGGTGCGCAATTGTTTGCATCTCGCTGGGCGCGATGATCTGACTGAAGAAAAACAAGATGAATATCTCGCTTTGGCAGAAGCAGAACTTGAACGCCTGACAACCACCGTACAAAGAATGCTCGATTTTTATCGCCCTGGCAAAGTGAAACCCAAAAAGGTAAACTTACCCGAGGTTTTCGATCATGTTTTGGGTTTGATGGCAACCCAGCTTCAAAAGCGCGAAATTATTGTAAAGAGAACTTTGCCCAAAAGCCTGCCACCGGTATTGGCCGTTAGCGCACAATTGCAACAAGTTTTTCTAAACCTGATACTGAATGCCTACGACGCAATGTCTGGAGGGGGGCTGCTTGAAATAAGTGCACGAAAAAGAAAAGAAAACGTTGAAATTACTTTTCAAGATAACGGCACAGGCATTTCAGACGAAGATCAAAGAAATATTTTCGAACCTTTTATCAGCACAAAAGATGGGGGAACGGGCTTGGGATTAACCGTCAGCTATAATATCATCGCCGCGCTGGGTGGCGAACTTGCGTTCATTTCAAATGGACAGGCAGGCGCTTGCTTCCAGGTTACTCTACCTATTGGAGGAGAATAATGTCCCCTACAATTCTCATCGTCGACGATGAACCCATCGCTCTCAAATCTTTAGGCGATATTTTAGAACTCGAAGGTTATTCGGTCATCACTGCAAAAAATGGACAGGTTGCCGTAGATTATGTTCGTAGTCGTTATGTTGACCTAATGATCGTAGATTTACGAATGCCCGGCATTGGCGGGCTTGAAGTGGTGCGCATTACCAACGAGATATCCCCCGATACAGAGATCATTCTGCTGACGGCATTTGGCACCACTGAAAGCGCTGTAGAGGCACTGCGCCTGCGCATCCACGATTATTTGCTTAAGCCAGCCTCTCCCGCCCAGATCTTGGCAAGCGTGCGCATGGGACTTTCACGCCGTGAAGATAAACTCCGCTCACGGGAAGGCTTCGCCTCCGAAACGCGCCCAGACGAGCGGGTTGCTACCGTTACCCTAAAAGACGGTACGCTTGTTGATCTTTCGCGGCGTTTAATTAAATACAACGATGAAGAAGTACGCCTAACCCCGGCAGAGGGGCGTCTCTTACGGATTTTTCTCGAGAATGTAGGGCGCGTTTTCTCACACCGTGAATTGGTGTTACTTGTGCAAGGATACGAAACAGCCAAGCACGAAGCCCCTGAAATATTGCGCCCTTTGGTTAGCCGCCTACGCCAAAAACTGCAGAATGTCCCTGCATTGAATGGCGCAGTTGTTAGTGTGCGTGGCACAGGCTATGTTTTTGAATATAGAACCGACGGGAAATAAAGTTTAGCTATGGGGTCCCCAAGGAGTATCTGGCGGAAGGCGATGAGGGGGGCTGATCCAACTAAGCCAACCGCCTGATCCTTTACTTGGCGTTTTTTTCTCAAAACGCACCAGTAAAAGACTCGCGCCCAAGCCCAGTACCCCAACCCATTGCAGTGAGGAAAGTTGATCACCCAACCAAAGATGCCCAAGGCTAACAGTAACAAGCAATTCCCCCAACCCTAAAAGAGCTGTTTGCAACCCGCCAATATGCTTGACCCCTAAGAAAAGTGTTAATCGTGAGAGAAATGTGACCAGTGTTAGTCCTATTACTGGTTGCCATGAAATGTTTTCTGCGGGCCACTGTGGATTAAAAAATAAGTACGCGGGAATAACAACAGCACTCATCGCGAGTAGTGTGTAGAGAGTCACAGTTGGTGCCGGTACTTCATAAAGAACACGTTGATTAATGGGGAGGTGTAGCGCATATAAGGCTGATGCAATGAACATGTACATAACCCCGATCATATCAACGCCCCCGCTATTAACATTTGTAATAAGCAAGACCGCTGTTGTAGCTAAAACAATCCGCAAGATAGTAAGCTTGCTGGGCGTTTGACGATCAAGAAAAGACCAGGCGACAACAAAAATGGGGTAGAGAGAATAGAGCAATTGTCCGATACTCGCCGTAAGTCGCCCAAGCGCTAAATAGTAAAAAAGGGAACCAACACCATTAATTATTCCTGCAAGCGCGCAACCTGCCAAGCCTAAAGGGAAGACATATAAATATTCTCGTTTGAAAACAACAAGGAGTAAAAGTAAAAGCATAGCTGCCATGCCTGTGCGCAAGGCTACTACAGCGAAAGGGGAAAAGCCAAGCAAAATTGCCTGCTTCCCGAAAACAGGAGCTAAACCAAGGAAAGCTGCTGAGGAAAGAGCGGCGACAACCCCTCTTTTTTGCCAATTCTTCATGCTTCGCTGCGCTTGTATAAAAAAGCAACTTGAATCTTCCATAGCAGGAGAAGTTCAATCGTCTTGATATTTTTATTCAAGTTGCGGTCACACATTAAAAAACCCTCGTAACTTAGCGGATGATCGTATGAACTTCATCAAGAAATTCATCACTCATGAAGTCCCCTTTTCGAAGTAGAGCTTCAATCTGCCCTTTTAGCTTCTCCCTTTCTATGTTTGTAAGCTCTTTAGCTGTCGAAACGATTACTGGGATATTTGCCGTTTCAGTATTTGATTTTAGTGCATCTAGCACGCCAAACCCGTCTAATTCAGGCATCATTAGGTCAAGAATAATTAGATCTGGGGTTTCTCGGCGAATGATGCGCAAAGCTTCTTTGCCATTATTTGCTTCAAAGAGTGTGAAATCGCCTTGAGATTGTAAAATACGTCGAATTAAAAGGCGCGCTTCAGTCGTATCGTCTACGATGACGATGCGTGGGAAACGTTCCGGAACAACATGGCTAAGTGCTGCAAGGATACCCTCTTTAGGAGTCTCTTTTTTGGATTTTTTTTCTGGAAGAACAACATCGCGCGCCCAGTTGTCGCCGAGAACGAATTTCTCAGGAGGCATAGTGTGCCCCGTACAATTAACGACCACGGTATCATCAGATTTGATGATACCTGCGCGTATCAGCTTGAATAAACCAGCAAAGGCAACCGCAGCTGCCGGTTCGGCTGAAATCCCTTCCATTTTTGCAAGAACATGCATAGCGCGAAAAGCCTCTTCGTCTGTGACGCTTTCAAAGGCACCGCCTGTTTCATCCACTTCCTTGCGCAAAAGTTGGTAAGTACGCCCAGGATCTCCTGTTGCGAGGGTTTCGATATGTGTGCGTGGGTCATCGACAATTTCGGCTACTTCTAAACCTTTTTGCCAGCTTGCGACCATTGGGGCGCATCCCGCAGACTGGATACCAACGATGGCAGGTTTCTTGTTGATAAACCCCATTTGCTGGAGTTCAGTAAACCCTTTTGCCACGCCTATGGGGCCCATCCCGCCGCTGATTGCCTGAACATACCAATCAGGTGTGCGCCAGGGCGCTTTATTTTCATCTTCGGTTTCATTTTCACCAAAGTAGGCTGTTAGCTGCTCTGAAATTTCATAAGCAATGGTTTTCATCGATTCAACAGAGGGAACTGAACGCGCGCCTCTGTTCTGATATAGATTTCGTTGTTGCGCAAACTCTGATGCAGCTTTTTTGACTTCATCATAGGAACCAGTCACTTTGATGACTTGGCTACCATAAAGAGCAATTTCTCGCATTTTTACAGCAGGAACAAGGCTGGTGACAAATGCCCAAAGTTTTATCCCGGCGCGAGCAGCGTAAGCAGAGTAGGCAATGGCAACATTCCCTGTTGAGGCAACAACCATTTCTGTGATACCTGCTTCTTTCAGCGCTGCAATAGAAACTGCGGCCTGCCGATCCTTGAAGGATGCTGTTGGACCCTGACGTTCATCTTTTATGAAGATATTGGGGCAGCCCAACATCATGCCTAAGTTAGCTGCGCGGATCAGAGGAGTCCCGCCCTCGCCTAGAGAGATCGTAGGATTAGGGTTACGAATGGGTAATAATTCGTGGTAGCGCCACAGATCAAAGGGGCGGTTGGCAAGTTGCAGGGGTAGGGTTTTTGCAAGCGTATCCAGATCGTATTCCGCTTCACGCCACTCGCCATTACATTCCGGGCAATTCAATGCTGTTGGGTAGTAAGGCGCTCTCTGCCCACAGTCTAGACAACGAAGGATAAACGACATTATTCTACTTGCGTCCTTTTCCGCCAGATTTCTTTATTTGGTTGAGATTTTTCTCAAGCAGACTTAGTAACTCTTGAGAATCGAGAGAGCCTTTTTGGAGCAAGTCGTGGTTGAGCTTAGTTAACTTCTCTTGTTGCGTAGCGCTAATATCGCCACCGCTGATAACGATAACGGGAATATCTTTCAGAGTTTTGGTTGCCTGCATGGCATTAATGATCTCGAAGCCATCCATTTCTGGCATGAAAAGGTCGAGGATCACTGCCTGGGGTGGGTGGGTGATGATTCGGTCCCAGCCAGCAAGCCCACCTACCGCGAGTACCGGTTCGTACTTCTTCGTCTCAACCAAAAACTTTTCCATCAGTCGCAGATCATCGGGGTCATCGTCAATGATCAAAACTTCGCGTATGGCCCCGCTATCGTTGATGCGACTTAGCGCATTCATTAGATCATCCTCTATGATCGGCTTGAGAAGATAATCTGTGGCGCCAAGTGCGTATCCCTTTTGCGTATCTTCAACAATACTACAAACAATGATGGGAATATGCTGCGTTTCAGGGTCTGATTTTAGGTCTTCAAGGACTTGCCAACCATTGTAGCCCGGCATCATAATGTCTAATGTGATGGCATGAGGCTGAATAGCTTTGACACGCGCAAGTGCTTTTTTGGGTTCTGTTAGCGCAACCACATGATATCCTTGCGCATTTAAGTAGCGTTCATACAAGCTGATGACTTGCTCATCATCGTCGATGGAGAGGATAATCGGGAGGTTATCGTCATTGAGTATTTCTTTTTCGGTTGTCTGGGCTTTGCTTTCCAATTGAACATCCGGGTAAAAGAGAGGCAGGGTAAAGTGGAAGGTGCTACCTTCTCCGACCACGCTATCAACACCGATCTCGCCGCCATGCATAGTGACCAATTCCTGGCAAATTGAAAGCCCTAGCCCTGTGCCACCTGTTGCGCGGGTTGCGGAGGCGTCCACCTGAGAGAAAGCTTGGAAAAGTTTCTTTTGATCTTCTTCCGAAATCCCAGGTCCGCTGTCAATAACACTGACATGAACAAAATTCTTTTCTTGTCTTGCTACAACCTTGATCGTACCTTCATCAGTAAACTTGGAGGCATTTGAGAAGAGATTAAGAAGAATTTGGCGAAGACGCATAGAATCAGCTTTGACAATTGGCAAATCAGGTTCTATCTCTTCTTCAAGGCGTACGGGTTTATCTTTTATAAGACCAACAACGGAAGACATAACGCTCTTGATAAGTTTCTCTATATCAACTTCATCGAAGGTTAATTCCATCTTGCCTGCTTCGATCTTTGAGAGATCGAGAATATCGTTAATAAGCCCGAGGAGATGTTGGCCAGAGTTGTAGATCGCGCTCAGGTCTTGTTGTTGTAAATCTGTTACAGGACCGTCGATCCCTTTGAGGATAACGCGTGAGAAACCAATGATGGAGTTGAGCGGCGTGCGTAATTCATGGCTCATATTTGCCAAGAATTGGCTTTTGAGCTTATCAATTTCGCGCATTTCTGCAAAAGCATCCTGTGCG
The DNA here is from genome assembly GCA_018648685.1 of Anaerolineae bacterium. Classification (GTDB taxonomy): domain Bacteria; phylum Chloroflexota; class Anaerolineae; order Anaerolineales; family Villigracilaceae; genus Desulfolinea. The sequence continues at coordinate 20,792 of JABGQT010000162.1, read as the reverse complement.
ATTTTGTAAGAACGCGCATTATCGATAGCAGTTGCAAATTGGTCGGCCAAAATTTGCAGAACGATAAGGTCTTCTGGTGTAAAGGCGTTGATTTCAGTAGCCTGAAGATCGAGCGCGCCAATAATCCTGCGCCCAATCCTTAGCGGGATGGCCGCTTCCGCTTTTGTTTCAGGAAGCAGCGGATTGTGATGGTGATTTGGGCTTTTTGAGACATCATTGACAACAAAAGGTTCCCCTGTGGATGTGGCTGTACCGACAACTGACTTTGAGCCTACTGTAAGCGAATGCTGACGCTCTTTCATCTCTTTACCAGCTTCACCGGTCGCTTCGCGGACAACAGCATCGAAACCGGCTTCTTCAATTGTGAAAATGGAGGCGTGGTAGTAGCCGAAATGCTCACGAAGCAGGTTAACGGCGCGCCTGAACAGGATATCCATGTCCAGGGTCGAAGTGACCAAGCGTCCGACTTCGGCCGCTGCGGTCATATAGTCGTTCTGGCGTTGAAGCGTTTTTTCAGATTCTTTGCGTTCTGTAATATCTCTCGCAACCCAGTAAACTTGGTCTTCATCCAATTTTGAAAGGCTGGCGTAGAACCAGGTCTCGGTTTCGTCTATTTTAAGGGGGTACTCAATATTGATCGTTTCTCCAGTTTGAAGTGCCTTTTCAATTGCTTGATGGAAGAGATCGTGCGTTTCTTCAGGTAAGATTTCGTCCATTCTTTTACCCAGCAATTCTTCTGGCGCAAGAAAAAGCCCGGCGGGGTTCGTCGGGGCAACGCGCAGGTAGCGCGTATCTCTATCTACAACAAAGATAACATCATCCATGGCTGCGAAGAGCGCACGAAGCTCAGATGCAGATGACTCTGTTTTCTCAAAAAGACGCGCTGTTTCAATGGCTGTGCCAGCCTGGAGAAGGATAGTTTGAATAAGATTAACTTGATCTTCTGAAAGAGAAGTAAAAGGCTCGCTAAAATCAACGCCGACTGTTCCGATTGCTTCCTTGCCAGCGAGCAGAGGGAAGATCGCTAAGCTCTCTGTGCCACGCTGCTTCATCACGTCCTTGATCGCAGCCATGCGAGGATTATTTTGAATATCTTGAGTAGAAATTGGTTGATGATTCTCAATAACTTCAAGACTTGTGGGGTTATTTTCCAAAGGGATACGCATCCCTAAATCTTCATCTTGTCTTGGATAATCAGCTGTAAGGATCAGGTGCGTTTTTTCCTCATTAAGCAAGGTAATACCCACATGAAGAGCAGATGCGATTTTGGCAATTTCCCTGGCGATAATTGACAGATTCGCCTTTAGATCAAGATTGCTTGAGATTTCTGTAACGATCTTGTTGACTAATGCCAATTCTTCCGTACGTTGTTGGCTTTCTTGAAAAAGGTGAGCATTTTCAAGAGCTAATGTCAACTGATCAACAACTTGTTCTGCGAGTAGTTTTTCCTCGTCGTGCCACTCTCGATTTGTGTCGTCATCAAAAACCGATAAGGCCATCCAGGATTCTTTATCAACCTTTATCGGTACAGATAAGATCGACTGATTACCGGTTACCTTTGCTTCTGCCTGAGCAGAGACTTGCACGGGCAAAGTAGCTTCTCTAACTTCCTCGACCACCGGATGGGAGGTTCGCTGTACTTCCCACTTATTTGCTTTTTGTGTAGCAGCTTCCTCTTCCTTGATGACGTCAAAGAGCTTGTCAAGACGGTTGTTGATTTGTTTCTTTGACATATTCAACTAGCTCCTGCGCGAGTATGCGATACTGCTCAGCACCGCGAGTATTCGATTTATATTCTGTGATCGGCAAGCCAAGGATAGGGCTTTCACGAAGCTTGGTATCAACTTCAACCACACTTTTAAATAGACCATCTCCAAACGTACTTTCCAATTGTGCCTGGATCGTGCGATGAGAACGATTTCGACGATCAAGCATAGTGATCAAAATACGATATGCTAACGAGGGGTTTTCAGCGTTGCGCACCTTCCGTACAAGCGTCATCATATTTCTAAGTGCGTAGGCTGAAAAATATTCCGCCTGGGTAGGGATCACCAAAAGGTTGGCGGCGTTCAGCGCATTTAATGTGACTGCGCCCAAAGCAGGGGGGCAGTCAAGCAAGACAAAATCATATTTCATCGGCTGTGAAGCAAAGATCGCGTCTGCCAAGCGAGTAGCATAGCTAAGGTGGATGGGAAGAAGTTGTTCAGCACGATCTAGTTTTTTTCCTGAAGGTACAATCTCCAAGCGGTCTATTTCGCTTTTTTGCCAAACATTTTCAAGCGGCACATTTTCCAAAAGAACATCACTTGAAGTCAAGGCTGCGCCCCCAGGCTCAAATCCCAAAGCTAAGGTTAGATTTGCTTGCGCGTCCAAATCTATTAAAAGGACTTGATAACTCATCTCCGCGAGAGCCGCGCCCAAGGATAAAGTAGTGGTAGTTTTTGCCACACCACCTTTTTCATTTGATACCGCGATCACATACGTCATATTCGCCTCACTCTTTGACCTTAGGTCTGCTACCATTATAAAAACAGTTCTTAGTCGGATACATCTTCCGCTTGCTCTGGGCTAATTATGTCTAGCTTAACTCTACTTGCATCCAAAGCCTTCTTGAGTTCTTCCATAGCTGTCTGAAGAATTTGGTCAGGTTCATTGGTGCTACGCATCTTCGTGGTGATCTCCGAAACCAGGCGTTCACGTGCAGCACGCTTCGAAGTTGTTTCAAGCAAGCGTGCATTTTCAACTGCCAACGCAAAGCGATCAACCGTCGCCTGAATAATGCCCAGTTCATCTTCAGAATATTGACTTACCGGTTTATCCAGATTTATGTTTAGGTATCCAATAACTACATCCCTAAGCTTAATCGGAACTTCGTATAAAGTGTCGTCTTTTTCTACATTGTCATTCTTTTGTAAGCTTTTCTTTATTGGTCTTAAACCGGCTTCGCTTGCATGATAACCTTTGACGTCAGTGGCCTTGCTAAAACGGCTCCACTGATCGCTAATATACTGTTGAAAGGTGATATCAAGCTCTTCGAGCGCTTCTTGCGATTGCTGAAAAAGATCTGCGTTTCGAATAGCAATGGCCACCTGATTAGCAAGTGTTGTTAGCCCATCAATATCATCACTCGAAAAGGCATTTGATAATTCACTTTGAATATCTAATGCACCGATAGTCGTGTCACCAGCTACCAAGGGAAGCGCCATCTCAGAGCGTGTGGCAGGAAGATCAGGATTATCGAAATAAGTCGCATCCTTATCTACATCAAGAGAAATATGCGTTTTCTTCTCCTCGATAGTGATGCCTACGATACTTTCCTGGTCAATGCGCAATTGGTGATTTCGCGCAAGCATAGCTTGTCCACCTTCACTATTGCTGGCTTGTAGAACAGCATATTCTGTATCTGAAGACAACAAGAAAATGCCTACATGATAAAACCCGAATCTTTCACTAATTACTTGAGTGATATACGGCAAAAGCTGATCTACACCCTGTAGAGATGCGACTGAGTTAGCTACGTCGGCAATTGTTTTAAGTTGCGCTGCTTGTTTTTCTGCTTGAGTTGAAATTCTCTCTAATTCTGTGGTGCGCTCTACAACTCTCTCTTCTAGGTCACCAAGCGAGCTTTGCATTTTCTCTGCCATTTCATTGAAATCGACAGAGAGCAAGCCTATCTCATCTCGTGATTTAACCTCTACGCGAGAATCAAGTTTTCCTGCAGAGATTAGCTTTGATACCTCCGCTAGCTTTAAAATGGGCGCTAGTAATGTGTTTGTTATTAGAAATCCCAACAAGGCTATCAGCGCACCAACTACTAGAGAGCTAAAAACTGAATTTCGACTTATTTGCAAAGCGTTTTCAACTTCTTTATTGACCGCGCTCTCTATGTCTGCGCTCACTAATTCCAAATTTGCAACTGCGTTGTCTAACTCTGCTACTAAAGCCAAAGTTTCTGTGTGGGAAGTTATTACAGCTCTCGAAAGTGGGGCCAGCTCTTCTCGAATATCGATGATCTGATTAAGAATTGCCAATTCACCAGATTCATTTTCTTCAAGGGTAAGGGAAAGTTCTTTTTGTAGTTCCTCAAGGCTTGCAGTGGTCTCTTCAAATTCTTCGAGGGTGTCAGCATTACTTAATACAATATATTCATTCGCCTCTCTCTGAAGCACTTGTGTTGCAAGAAAGAAGGCATTGAGCAGATCCTTAGTTACGAGAGCGTCATCTTCTAACTCTTCGAAATTTTCATCTTGGCTATTCCTGATGATTTCATAATTAACAGTTTCATGTGCCGCAACAGACAATGCGGTGATGTCATGTCCGAACTCTTCTAGCTCGTCAAGAAGCTCCAATGTCTTAAAATGCGACTCGGTGGTACGCCTACCAATAACAGTGAACTCATTTACAGATTGAGTAAATGCCTCAAGTGCCTCTACTTCATTAGGATCATTACCTAAAAATTGAGAATATTCATTTAGTTTGCTGATCAACTCACCCTCTATTCTGACAGAATGAGTCTTATGTATCTCGTCGCCTGTGGCTAAATATAAAGCAGTCTCAGCTTGAAGCTGCTGAGTCATTTGCAAAATTTGCTCTCCCTCTTTGATAGTAGGGAGCGTATCTTGCAAAATAGGTTGCAAGGAGCGCTGGATGATCAGATTTGAAATAATACCTATGAGAAGACCTAAGAAGCTGAAAATTAATACAGATTTTGCCCTTAGGCTAAGGCCTTTTAGAGTTTTTTTTGTTGGGTTTGCCATATCATTGACCTTGAGGAGGGCGTTCGTCTAATTGTAAAATAACATCCGATGCCCCTAAGACATCCCGCAGATCTCCAACAGCAATCTGCATCAGATTTTCAATTTTTCTTGTTGCACTGAATTTTTCTGAAATATTAGAAATAATTAATTCACGTTGTGCTTTTCGTTGAGTTTCCTCAAAGAGTCGCGCACTCTCAAGAGCAACACTGAGTTGCTCAGAGATTGTTTCTATGAGCTCAAGCTGCTCTTTGCTCCACTTGCCACTCTCCTCTTTCTTTGTGATACGAATACCGCCGATGACATAACCTCGGCTTTTCAAGGGGATGATTGTAGTAAGTCCATTATCATCAGATATATCTTCCTCAGAGGCAAAATGCTCTTTGTCCAGAATCTCCATGTTCCCTTGTGCGTTTACTCGATAGGCAGGGATTTCCTTGTTCTGCTTCAGAGATTGCCAAGATTGGATACTAAACTCACCGTAAGCTCGACGCTCAGCTTCTAAGGCGGTCTCGCTTTTGGCGAGAAGCTCGGCATTGTCGAAGGCGGCTGCGATCTGATCGGCCATTGTTTGTAAAGTGGCAATGATTTCAACCGTAAAAGCAGCGGCTTCCCGACTCTGCACTGTTAGTGCGCCGAGCACGCGTCCCCGAGAGCGAAGCGGGAGCGCACCCTCAGAACGGGTTTCCGGCAAAACAGGGTTTTCAAAACGAACGGCATCTTCACCTACGTCCAGAGCGATACGCGCTTCACCGTGCTTGACAGCCCAACCGATCATCCCCTCGCCGACCCGAAGCCGATGATTATTTCCAAGCATGGTTTCGCCCGCTTTTCCCGTTCCGGCATGCAAAACAGCCCATTCGCCTTCTGACAGAAATAACCCAACATAATAAAGATCAAACCGCTCCCGAATAAGATCGACAACGCGCCGTGAAAGCTCTTCCGCATCTGTAAAGGTTGCTGCTGCTTGGCTTACCTCCGCAGCTCCTTCAAGATAGGCTGAATGCAAAGCGAGATCCTTGGTACGTTCCTCAACACGTTCTTCGAGTGTGCCGATGGTGCGACGCAAGCGTTTGGCGAGATCATTAAAGGTAGTTGCTAATTCGCCGATCTCGTCTTCCGTCTCTATTTGTGCCTTGACAGAAAGATCGCCCTCAGCAAATTTTTGAGCAACGCTCTGTAAGCGGAGGATCGGTGCTGCAAGTAGGTTGGCCAGCCCAAATCCTGAGAAAGCAGCCAATGCAATAACAGCTACTGCTGTAACCAGTGCAATTTGCGTTTGCCTTTGAGCCGGTGCTAAAAAGACTTCTTCGGGCTGTACAGCAATAGCAACCCAAGGCGTGTTTTCTAATTGAGTAATTGCGCCTACGACAGGGAGATCCAATGCTGTTTCAACGTTAGAGAAATATGGAGTAATTTTAATATTATTAAGTGCGTCTTCAACAGCGCTTAGCCCCAAGACAAGCTGGTCATTTGGGATGTTTGCAGGAAGCAAATAACTCGCCTTTAGATTTTCTAGTTCATCTGTATTTGCTGGTGAGAGTAATTTTCCGCGAAACGCAGGATTGCTTTCATGCACAAGAATAATATGACTTTCATCAACCAAAACCGAAAATGCTTTTTCGCCAGCGATATTTTCCTGGCGCAAAACTAAGTCCTGCAATACAGAGGCTTTATACTGCACTCGCAATACGCCAAGTAATCCGCCCATGTCATTGTAGATTGGAGCACTTAAGAACCAGGACGCCTCATCTTCATCGGGAATGTATAGCACAGATGAAATATAGACTTTATTTTCAGAGAATGGAACGTTAAAGTATTCCTGATCGCTTTCGCTTTGTCCGATATTCTTTGATCTGGAATCAAGAATATTCACGCCCTCAAGGTCCAGAATTCCATAAGAGAGAATAGCAGGGTTTCGATTACTTAGTGCATAAAGAATATTTTGTACTTGTCTTTCAATTCGTGTGCCCTGTCTGTCGCTTGGTGATACTAAAAGATAAGACCGCACATCCAGATATGTAGCAGCAGTCGAAATCGTATCTAAATTAGCTTGTAAATAGGCATCAACGCTCGAAGCGATTGATGATGAACCCGCAAGCAGCCTTTGCTGAGAGTTCTCTGTTAGAACTTGGCGGACATTGGCATTTATGAAAGTGAATGCAATACTAATGCCAACCGCGCTCAAAAAGATGAACGCTAAAACCAGTTTTGTTCTTAGTGAAAATGTACGGTACTGGCGTAAAAGCAATACACCATAAACAACTATTAGAAAAATTGTAATAATTACTGTTAGCGTACCCGACCCGTAATAAATACGCTCAAAAGGATCCCAAAAACCAACTAATGCGATAGCGCCTGCCAAAACAAAACTGATCGCAAGCGCGTTGTTCATCGCGTCTTTTGAGAAAAACATGCTTGCAACACTTAAATAAATAAGTAGTGCCAGAAATCCGAGAATAACATCAATCCCGCCATTGAAGAGGGCGATGATAATCAAGCTAAAAGAAAATACAACCAAAAGCAGGAGCATTGCTGGCTTGGTGCGCTTAAAGCGCGCAAGGAGCATCGCCACCAGACTTGCTACAGCAATAATAAATGCCTGCACATTAGGCATATAAAAATAAAGCGGCTCTCCAGATTTCGACAGTAAAAGCGTAAAATAAGTCCCTACACTTGCAGTAAAGATAAAAATCGCCAATAAAACGCGAAAAGCCAAAGTTGCTTTTTGAGTTTCTTCCATATTTTCGATTATCGTATTTTCTTTCATAAGATCGCCTTGGCTTACCAACTAAGCACCTTTTGAAGTATCATCGCTAATATTCTCGCCTTCAGAATCGCCAGTGTTTTGATCTGGAGATATCCAAACTTCAGTTTCAGCAGCATCACCGATCGCATTATGTAGTTCTTGAACCGCAGCCTGCAAAACGGCTTCAATATTCAATCTTTCTCTCATGCGTGAAGATGCCTGGCTAATCAAACGCTCATTAGCAGCACGACGCTGTGTTTCCTCGTATAGACGGGCACTGTCCAGAGCATTTTCCAAACGAGCAGCCAAAGTCCCCAGCAACTCTTTTTCAGAGACAGTCCAGGCTCGTTTATCTGGTTTTTGTGCATCAATATATCCAATAACTTTGCCACGAATTTTTATTGGCACTTGTTCAAACTCTTGATGCTTTTCAGAGGGGTAAAATGCTTTAGCTGCAACCAACGACAGACCATCTTTGTCTCGCTGATAGCCTCCAAAGTTCTGTGATTTCAAAAAAGCATCCCACGCTGTTTGTGTAATTTCACCATAGGCGCGGCGCTCTGCCTCAAGCGCACTTTCTTTTTCTGCAAGTAAATTAGCGTTTTCTAGCAAAACTGCTATTTGATCTGCAAGCGACTGTATGGTTGTTAGCTTCTTTGCATCAAAATCATCAAGTTCAAGGCTTTGAAAAACGATAACCCCTGTTATTGCATTACGTCCATGTAATGGGATAGCAGCAAACGAACGAGTTTCCGCTAAAGTGGTTCTCAATCTCTCTGTGCTGGTAGAGTTTGAATAAGCCTTTCCCTCCCGAACTGCTAAACCCGTTATCCCCTCATCAACAGATAGCACGTACTCATCCGTGAGAAAGGCTTGCTCTTTCCATCCAATACTGGATTCCAGGCGAAGCAAACGATCTTCTTCCAAAACAAAGATGGCTGCACAATTAAGCGCATACCCCTCTTGAAGGAGCTCGGGAGCCTCACTGAAAATTTCCTGAACGGTAGCGAGCGTAGAAAGGTGACGGCTGATGATTACAGATGCTTCCAGAGCACTTGAATATTTTTCAAGAGATTGACGCTGTTGCTTAAGTTCTTCATTTTGTTCTTCTGACTTTCTTGCTAAGAAATAGCTTTCGCTGATTGTTTTACCCAAGTTAGAAAGCAATGCTCCCATTGTCAGGATCGTTATAGCGCCTGCAATGAGCAAAGTAAGTGTTGTTCCGCTCCAAATGGAAAAAGATATTTGGTTTATTTCAGGAACTGTGAGAAGTGATGTATTAAAAAAATAACCGATCATCCCCCATACAAAAACAGCAAGAATTGTAAAGACCCAGCTAGCTCTGCGCCCTAAAAATATGGACGCGAAAACAACAGACAAGAATAACCAAATACGTCCGTCGCCAATTGCAGCCCGCTCAATTGAAGTTAGAACGCCTAAAACAAAAAGGATAATTGTAAAGCTATATGCCCTGTAAACCGTGGGGATGCGTGTCATAAATGCCGTGAGTATGACCCACAAAAAGGCGAAAGTATAACTTATAAAAAACTCTAACGTTAAGTTTTTGTATGCTAAACCCACACCAAAAACATAGGCTACTATTCCTGCTACAGCAACACCTCTAATAATGTTGTTGAAGACAGTTGCTCTCCAGATTTCTAAAATATTTTTGTTTTCAGGGGCAGGGGAGATCATACTTCCTCCTCCTTTTGGGCCTTGCTGCCATCTTCAGGTGTAAATCGGATCGCTATATGCTCTAATTCAAGTAGCTTGTAGATTTCATCTGCGGCTGTTTGCATAACAGCGTCAACGCTCATGGTCTCGCGCATTCGAGTAGTAATTTCACCAACGATACGTTCGCGCTCAGCTTGTTTTCTTGTTTCATCAAAAAGACGTGCGCTGTCCATTGCTCCACTTAATTCTGCGGCAATCGTTTTGGCTAATTCCAACTCGTTTTCTTTCCAGGGTTGCGCACTATCTGGTTTTGAAAGACGCATTGCGCCGATGGGCTTCCCGCGAACAGAGATGGGGATATTGGCGACTAATTTCTTTTCGTCCAGAATAATTTTATCTTTTGTAATAACTTGCTCAAATTGCGCATCAGTACCTTCGCCGAGTGGTAATACGATCCCATCACTTTTGTTCTTATATCCATAGCTCTTCTTTCGAAAAGCAAGTTCATCCCAACCAAGGTGGCTTTGCTCGCCGTATGCCCGACGAATTGCTTGAAGAGCATTCTGATTTTGTTCAAAGAGACGCGCATTTTCAATTGAAACAGCAATTTGATCTGCCAAAACTTGCAAGGTGGCTATATCGGCTTCAGTAAAAGCCTTTTCTGCGGTGCTCTGAATATCGAGGGCGCCGAGAATTTCACCACCGGCAATAAGTGCAAGCGCCATTTCGGAGCGTGTCTGTGGAAGATCGGGATTATCAAAATAAGCGGCATCCTGCCCAACGTCAAGAGCGATACGGGCTTTTCCTGTATTCGTTACATATCCTACGATACCAACTTGTCCGACTTGGAGTTTGTGGTTCCTTGCAAGCATCCTTGCACCACCTGTGCTGTTGGCAGCCCGTAAAACAGCGTATTCTTTCTGTTCATCCAGAAGAAATATTCCGACATGATAAAAACCAAAACGCTGGCTAATCAATTCTGTTGCTTGAATAAGCAAACTATCCAGATTGCGCAGGGATACAGCAATTTTTCCAACATCTACCGCAGCGCGCAGTTGCTGAGCTTGTCGTTCCAGGTCTTGCGTGCGGTCAGCAACACGATCTTCAAGTGTTGTAATTGAGCTTTGAAGTTGGTGTGTCATACTATTAAAGGCTTTTCCCAGTGTGCCGATTTCATCTTCCGTCTTAATATGGGCACGCGTAGAAAGGTCACCTCTGGCAATTTCTTCAGCAACGGTCGTTAGATTAATAATTGGCTGGATAAGGTAGCGACTGCCGCTATATGCCAGAATTGCTGCACCTATAGAAATAAGGACCGTGATAAGTATTGACGTTTCACTTTGTTGCTGGAAAGGCGCATTATAGGATCGAAGGTCTTGTGAGACAATCACAAACCATTGCAGCGTTCTTTCTGCTTCAATTTCTGCGCTGGCGACAATATCTAGTGGGCGCACGGTTGTAGTTGGTCTTGGAAAGGCCTGCGCTTCAAAAACGGGCGCTGTTGCGCGATTTCGCAACCCTTGGTCTAATCCGGGGATATCTGCTGTAAAGTGGAATGTGCTCCCTACGGGGAATACATGGCTCATTTGTAGTGAAGTAAATACATTCGCAGTTAGTGGTGTAGCAGACATGAAATTCAAATCGGGGTCTTTTGCGTTTGCGAGTATTAGAAATACAGAAGAGGGGTCTTCCGGAGCAATCTGCTCTACAGGGATTGTGACAAGGAGGGCGGCAAAGACTTCCTTGTCGCCTGCGCTTTCAGCACTGGCAAACTCACTGACATGCGTTTCGAGCGCCTCGGTGTTGTACTCAACTCTGAGAACACCAAGTCTTTCCCCATTTTTTGCATTGATCGGCGCGCTAATGTAGAAAGAGTATTCGTTTGATAGTTGAGACCGTACGATATTAGAGATATAGGGAAGATTTTCCTGAAATGCATGCGTGAAATAATCAGTCTCAGCCTCATTTAGCCCGATATTGTTCAATGTAGTGTCAAGAATGTTTTTCCCTGAAGCATCTAGTATGGCATAAGATTTGATTGCCAGGATATCTTTGCGCCTAAAAGAGCGCAAATTCTCAATGGCTAATTCCCTCAATCTGGCTAAATCTTCTGATCCGGCGCTATTTTCACCTTTGTTAATGAGATACTCTATCAGAGCTGGTGTTTGCGCTTCTGCCTGCAGAAGGTTTTTATTGGAATGAATAAAATCATTTATATGCTGGGCAAGGAAAAGCGCCTTTGATTGCATTACTTCATTCTGCCTGGGGGCGAGAGTATTTTCGAGAGAAATAGCACCTGCAAAACTAAGCGCAATTAATGGGCCAATAACAATAAGTACCATTGCCAAAGTGAGCTTTGATGAAAGAAGCAAAAAACGATTTTGCCTGATCAGCATGAAGATGTAGCCTATTGTAATTACAGTCACAAAAAAAGTGATCATTCTTGCCATTGACGCAGTATTTTCTAAGGTCTGGCGGTAGGGTGGCAAGTAGCGAGAAATAAAAATATCAAAGATAAGATAAAAAGCACCAGAGATGATGCCTAGAGCGAGCGTTCTGTTAAAAAACTTCGGCCTTAGTGTCAGCAAGCCAACAGCCGGAATCAGCGTAGCTGCCAGAAGACCAAAAGATGCGCCAAGTCCTTCGTTTAGTGCATTGCGGATAGCAGAAACTATGACGAAAGAAATTAGCAATAGCCATATGCCTCTTTCCTTTTGACCTTTTCGAACCAGCATTGCACTAAAAACTGAAATAATTACAAAGATAAAAACGACTGCTGTGCCTCCAAAAGAAGCCCAATGTCCTGTTGCTAAACTTATCCTTAGAGATGCAAAAAAATTCGCTACCGCTGCAAAAACAAAGATTACAGTAGTCAGAAAAGCATTTCGTGCTTGTCTGCTAATTGTGGATTCTTCAGAAGAAGATCGGTTTAGATTTTGTTTCGCCATAATATTAATTATTCACCTTATTTTCTTCTTTAGGTGTGACCAGACGCACCTCAACTTCTTTCAAGCTAAAGGTTCTTTTGATCTCTTCCATTGCTGTTTTAAGAACTGTATCCATATCGAGCGTTTCACGTAATCTTGATGAGACCTCTGAAATCAATTGCTCTTGTGTTGCCTGCTCACGGGTTTCGTTGAGCAAGCGAGCGTTTTCAATTGCCAGACCTACTTGAGTTGCAACATCGGCGAGAAGAGTTTTTTCTTTATTTGTCCATTGTCTTGAAACCCTTTGCATGGTGATATCGCCGATCCGCTTCCCTCGAAGAGTAATCGGTACATCAGCGCGCTGATCAGCTTCTTTTTCTCTGTTTTTTTGCTCCGCACTCAATGGCTTAATGCCCAAGGGGGTGTACAGGAAACCATGTGACTGGCGATCTAAATAAGACTGCCAAGTTGACCTGGCGTCTTCTGCTGCGATGATGTTCAATTGCGCTATGCTGATCTTTGCTTCCTCAAGCAGACGCACATTTTGAGCTGCAAGTGCAAGTTGATCGGCAATATTTTGAAAAGTTTCAATATCTTGATGGATGAATGCCTCTGCATCCACTGACTGAATATCAAGCACGCCAATGACCTCATCCTGAAAAAGCAAAGGAAGCGCTATTTCCGAGCGAGTTTCAGGGAGATCGGGATTATTGAAAAAGACCGCATCTGCACCTACGTCTAAAGCGATACGGGGACGTTTTTCCTCTGCTGCAGCCCCTACGATGCCCTCGCTCCCAACCCGAAGTTGATGTCCGCGTGTCAGCATTTTTTCGCCCCCGGAAGAGGAGGCAGCTTGCAAAATAGCAATCTCTTTTTTCTCGTCTAGCAAAAAGATGCCTGTATGATAAAAACCAAATTCCTCAGAAATAAGGTCAACAACCTTATTGAGCAAACTGGATACATCCGTAGTGCCAAGCACTAACCTGGTAATTTTCGTAATAGAAAGCAATTCTTTGCTTTGACGATTTGCTTCCATTGAGTGGAATGTTATTTGTCTCTCTAAATCTTTAGTGGAGACGTCGACACTTTGTAAAGCTCGATTAAATGAACCTGTCAACGAGCTAATTTCATCTTCACCATGCTGCTCAATTTGGTACTGATAATTTTTGTCCATAAGAGCTTGTACGCCCTCATCAATCTCCTTCAGGGGGGCCAGAGACTGGTTGAAAGCGAGAGATAAAAGCCCTAGAGCGACTGCGAAGGTGCCAATGATGAGGACGACAGTGATACTCATTGAGATGAAGTTTGTTTCCAAACCCAACTGAGCAATTTTCGCAGAGCGTTCTCCAAAAATGAGGGCGCTTCCAATTACTAATGGGAAAAGAATAAGCATCGTGGAAAAGTGCAAACGTCTACTGATTGACTCCCCTCGTCTTGACTGAGATCCCATCAAATAAACAAATCCAACATAAGCATATATAACCGTTGCTGTTATCCCTAATATAAAAGTAGCCGTTACGATGTTTAGACGAGGGGCGAGGACATTAATCAAAAGGAATAATATCTGTGAAAAGAGAAGGGCGCTTAGAATTTTTTTCCTTGTTGGTGATACAGCTTTTTTGTATAGCGATAGTCCAAGTAACAGGAAGAAGTGAATGCCTGCGGGGATGTACAATGAAAGGAGTCGAACTGGAAAGGTCAGCACGCCTCTAATATAGCCGCTTTGGGCAATGAAGCCTCCGTTATAGTCGCTTGCCAAGCCAGAAAAAAGAAGGTTCGTGTTGAAAAGAAGATCAACTAGCGTGATAGTAATGGGCAGGAAGAATAAGAGACCGAGGAGCCCCCTGAAAAACTTTACTCTTGAGTTATCCAGCAATAGCTTTTCGCCAAGCAGTGAAAGAGAAGTTAGGGCCAAAAGAGGTTGCATTGAGATCATCGTAAGCCAAATCAGAATAACAGGTAGAGTAGCCCCTCGAGAGCTGGATTCAGTAACTAATAAGCCAGCAGAGAAAGAGTTGAGCGCAAAACTCCAAAAAGTAAACCCAAGCAAGCGATTCTGAGTTGTTTTGTTATTAACAAGAACAAATAATCCAATTGTAAAAAGCGCTAACGCTAAAACCCAAAATAATGATTGGTAGTCAATGGGGGAGAGAAGAGTTGGCATCATAAAGTTTAGCCTTCCTCTTCTTCTGTGGGGCGCTGAAGCGGGTTAGAATCTAGCTTTAATTCTATTTTAGCTTCGCTTGCGCTGAGTGTGCGTCCTAACTCAGCGATGGCGACTTGCAAAATCCCATCGATTGTGGTGGATGACCAGATCTTTCCCGTAATTTCAGCAACGAGCCGTTCTTGTAGGGCAACTTGTTGACTTTCCTCCAAGAGGCGCGCATTTTCAATTGCCAATGCTGCTTGTGTAGCCACTGCTTCAACCCAGCTTTGATCATCGGCAGCCCAGTCAGAGTTGCTTTCAAGTGATATTTCTCCGATAATTTGGTCACGCAACGCTAAGGGAATATTTAGAGCACTTGTACTTTCAATCTCTGATGGCAGTTTTTCACCCACAGAAAACTCAAGATTACCTTCTGTATCTAACACATCCGACCATGCTTGGGATAATTGGGTTTGTTGATTTGCACGAACTTCTCGAAGGGCAACTTGCGTTTCGCGGAAGAGACGCGCATTCTCAAGAGCAATAGCCACTTGATTTGCCATCCCTTGTAGTGTTTCTGTATTTTCTTCATCAAAGGCATTTTCTTCCGTTGACTGAGCATCTAAAGCACCTAAAACGCGACCACCAACGACCAGCGGAAGCGCAATTTCAGAGCGTGTGTCAGGAAGAAGGGGATTATCAAAGCGAACAGCCTCAAGCCCGACATCATGGGCAATACGAGCTTGTCTTAGATTGATAGCAGAGCCAACCATGCTTTTTCCGCCAACCGCAAGACGATGCTTTCTATCTTTTAGTTTTTTGCCAGCATCTCCAGTGGCACTTCGTAGTTCTGCCCAATACCCATCGGGCGATATAATGAAAATTGCCGCATAGTAATACCCCAAACGCTCTGTAATAAGATTGACTACTTTCTCAATAAGCTCATCAGGGTCCAGAATGGAGCTAGCAACACGACCAACTTCGGAGGTTGCTCTTAGTTGGTCTGTGCGCATTGCAATTTGACCCTCGAGGTCGCCTTGGAGACTATCAAGGCGAGTAATCATTCTGTTAAAGTTGATCGCTAATCTACCTATTTCATCTGAGTCTGTTACTGTTGCTCTTTCTTTCAAATCTCCCGATTCAATTTTTGAAAAAGTGTCGAGAATTTCATTAAGTGGTAGAGAGATGGAACGGCTAAATAAGCTAGCCAGGATCAAACCAAAAAATATTGTCAATAATGAAACGACAATTGACTGCACTTGCATGGTGCTAAGTACTGTAATGTCACCCGTTTCTAGAGCTTTGCTCATCTGATGATATCCAATTGGCGCGACCAGCAAAATACTTGTTAAAATCAAGACAAAGATGATAAATTGCAATTTATAAGAAAGTTGAAAGCCGTGATCCCCTGAAAGTTGATCTTCGAAACGGGGAGGGAGCAGTGCTTCGCGCGCCGGCTTTAATAGATATTCGAGCAAAAGGAGGGATATAGATACAGCACCCAATGTTGCTGCAAAAAGGCCTAAAGCAGTATAGATTATTTGGTTAATTGTTACATTTAGGGAGACAGCCTGAAAAACAAGAATCGGAATCTCTACTAGAAAAAGATCAACAGCAAAAAGTATAGCACTGTAACGCCAAGACAAAGACGTGATCTGTTGCCAGGCTTTAAGGTCGATATTTCCCTTGTCCTGGCTTGAATTTTTCTTCCAAAGGCCAAGCCCCGTCCGTATTTCTTTATAGGCTAGATATACAAAGAGAATTAATAAAGTATTGGTAGCAAGTATTGCAACAGAAGAAATTCTAAGCAAAGATGTTAATTCGTGTCGTGAAAACTCTGCATTTACCTGAATCGAATAATCTGCGGCAACAACACCTAAGCTGGCAAAAATCTGCGTAACAAAGACGGCTATCGTTGGATACCATCCACCGGTTCTTTGTAATACGCGTTGAAGAAAGGTTGTTTTTTCTACAGGATTATTGCTCATTGTCAGTCTCTGTTTCAGGTTGATTTTCAACAGCAATTTTGACTTGCGTGTGCTGCGCGCCAAGTGCTTTAGTTAGCTCATCCGCTGTTGTTGTAAGGATGGTTTGGATATTTGTCGAACGGCGTATCTTACTTGTGACTTCGTAAAGCATTCTCTCGCGTTCGGCTTGACGGCGAACCTGTTGAAGCAGGCGGGCGTTTGCGATAATGGCAGCAAGACTCCCGGCGAGCGTTCCGAGCATTTCTTCCGTCTCTTTGCTATATGCACCAACTCTTTCACTCTCTGCATTCAACACGCCAAGAAGCTCATTTCTAAAGAGGAGGGGGACTGCTAACTCTGAACGTGTATTCGTACTGACGGAGATGTAGCGGGGATCTTCGGGTGCATTGTCGATGCGAACGGTCTTTTTGTTTCGTGCTGCCCAACCTGTTATGCCGCTTCCGATGGGAATATTAATGTTGGCAAGGTCGTCTTCTGAGTAACCAATTGCTGCGCCGATCTTCAAACTTTTTTCTTTTTCGTTTACAAGAAGAATGGCAACACGGTCGCCGCCCATAGTGACTTGCAAACCTTGCACCGCTCCGTGAAGAGCTTCTTCCAGTGTTGTGCCTGATGCGGCTGATGTGGTGATGTGGTGGAGTAGGCGATGCTGTGAGAGATGCTCTTGTGTGTCTGCAAAGAGCTCTGTGTTGATAACAGCGACGGCTAATTGATCTGCAATAATTGTCAGAATTTGCAAAACCTCTTCAGGGAAGACATAGGGTTTGGTGCTTTGAATATCCAAAACGCCAAGAATACGCTCGCCGACCTTGAGAGGTAATGCTGCTTCTGCGCGTGTATCTGGGAGGAGCGGATTGGCGTAGTAAGTTGCGTCTCTATCTGTGTTTTCGATGATCAGGTTTTCGCCACGACTGGAGACATACCCAACAATGGACTTGGAGCCAACCCCCAGCTTATGTCCCTTTCTTTTCAGTTGTGTGCCTGCCTCACCAGTGGACTCACGAATGATGGCATATTCACCCAAGTGGTCGATCAGAAATACGGATGCGTGATAGAAACTAAAGCGATCACGGATCATATTGACCGCGCGGTTAAGTAAATCGTCAAGGTGGAGAGAGCTACTAATATCTCGCGCGATCTCAGCAGCACTTTCGAGCTGAATAGCACGTTGACGGCTATCTTCAAGCAGGCGGATATTGTGAATTGCACCAGAAACTTGAGATGCCAGGGTATTCACAAAGCGCAGAGAGTTCTCATCAAAACTTCGTTCATTTTCAAGGTCTTGCACGATGAGCGCGCCGATCACTTTGCCGCCAATATGAAGCGGGGAGCCGAGCCACGATTTTGCTGGTTTCCCGACTAATTTTGCTCCGAGTGCAGCCGAGCGCTTTTCTGTATCTTCCACGATCATTAGTGGCTGCCCTGTATGAATAATGATCGATGTTAAACCTTCGCCAAGCGGGAAAGGGGTTAAGCTGGCAACTTCGCCGTTTTCGTAAAGATAAGGAACTTGAATCGTATCGCTCACATCATCATATAACGCAACTACGAAGGAGTAGTCTCCCAGAATTTGACGGATCTGCTCGTGCAATGCAGGATATAGCGCATCGAGATCTTCAGCAGTTGCCGTGGTCTGGTTCATGATTGAGATGGCTTCCAGCTCAGAAAGTCGCCGCGTGGTTAGCTCAGATGCCTGAATTTTGTCGAGCGTAACTGCGACCATATCAATAAGGTTTACATAAGGTTGCAAAGCTGCCAGCGTGAGCTTCTCTTGCTTTAGAGAGCCGATCATGATGACAGCTTCCAGCTTTTCACCGCTTAGAATGGGCAGAAGCGAAATCGTGGTACAGCCGATTTTTCGAGGAATGTCAGTAAATGTTTTTGGAAGCTTCTGTAGCGAACGCAGGGTATATATCTCAAGGTCAGATTGCGTTTGACTGACAAGTTTGTCGAGAGAAACATCAATAAATTCGGGCAGTGAATTATGCAGAATTACTCGGTCTGGGTCGGAAAAGGAAAAGACGCCTATGCCTTTTCCTTTTGGTGTGAAAATTGCGGAAACAAAGGGGGCATCGTGCAAGATATGGCTTGTTGCTTCAAGCAATCCTGTAAGCGTTTTTTCTTGTGCGATTTCTTTGCTAGCGCGATAAAGACGTTCAAGTTCGTGCAAGTTAACGTCGGATGATTCAAAGAGATTAACGTTTTGAATAGCGGTAGCAATTTGATTGGAGAGCGTTACGAGAACGGCAATTGTGGCTTCATCAAAAGCTTCAGGAGAAGTACTTTGGACATCAAGCACGCCGAGGACTGTATCCCCGATCGCAATTGGGATACCTACTTCCGCACGCGTTTCGGGCAGGAGTTCATTCTTGAAGTGAACGGGATCGTCACCAACATCAGATGCTGCGCGTGGACGATTGTTCTCTGTGACCCAACCAACGATAGACGCTGACCCCACATCAAGACGATGCCCTCTTTCCAACATTGTCTCCGCCGACGGTCCGTGCGCTGCACGCAAAATGGCAACCTTACCCGAACGTTCGACCATAAAAATGCCGGCATGGTAGTAACCAAACCGTTTTACGATCAAGCGTGCTGTTTTTTGGAGAAGTTCATCGAAATTAAATGTGGAAACAATATTCTGTGCAACCTCAGCTGCTGTGCGAATATATTCAGTGCGTTCATCAACTTGATTACTTAGGGATGTATATAGTGTGGTTAGCTCATCTGCCATTTGGTTGAATGAATGTGCTAATGCACCGATCTCATCATCACGTTTAATGGGGGAGCGGGATTCCCAGTTTCCTTCGGCAAAATTATGGGTTGTTGTTGCTAGTTCAAGTAGAGGGTTTACCACTCTATTGGTTGCCATCCAAAGAACTACACCCATCACAAGCAGTGTTATGAAAAAAAGGAATATTGAAAAAGGCGCCAGGCTTCCTAATTGCCCAAAAGCAATATCACGCGGTATGCCAATAACAAGGTCGCTATTGATCCGATCAACTGAGTGAGCATGTGCCACAACAGAAATATCTTCATGGTCTTCAAATTCGACCACTGTTTCCCCGAGTAGTGGGTCTGCTAGATACTCACTGAGAATCTGCTTTTGCTCAGCATCTGGCTCAAAACTCGTCAGCGCTTTAGTGTATGGATCAATACCAATATAAACATCATTCGATGAAATAAAATACGCAGAAGTAGATGGGTTTGAGGCAGTTATATTATTGAGATAACTCCTGATCGTTTCGCTTTCAGTGACCCCCACCAAGATACCCAAGTATTCTCCGCTTTCTGTAAATAATTTTATTTTTGAAAAAATAGAAAATTGTTGCGAGTAAATGGGAGAAAAATCATAAATTCCTGTTGTGCCTACTTCCTCGCCGAGTTGAGAATAATAAGGTGCATCCGCTAGCGATAGTCCAATCCATTCGTTTTTAGAGGCAGCAAATATCTGCCCATCGTGATTGATAACAAAGAAATTCTGGAAAACAGGGATACCATCTGGACGATTAACAATATCAAACTCAGCTAAAAGCTGTTCAGAATATTCAGCTGAATAAAACCGGTGAAGTTTTTCTACCGCATCAAGAAAAGCAGGGCGTCGACCAATGCGGCTAAGACGGATTTCTTTAGTACGCATAGATTGATCTAAAGCATCTACCTGAATTTCAGAAATAGTATGCAGTTGAGAAGCAACTTGTTCTTGTAATAAACTACGAGCGCGTAAATATCCTGCCAATCCCATAACCGAGACAGGGATCACGGCAAAGGTGAGCAAAGCCACAACCATAGAGCGCGCTAGTCTATTTCGAAATCTGGGCGCTTTTGAGATCGTTGGCGTAATCGGGCTTATCTGATCGGTCATTTACTATACCGGATTATTGGAGTTCCCAAACAGGTTCTCCGTTGAGGATGCGTCGAATTTGTTCAGGAAAACGGTCAGGGTCAAGTGGTTTACCAAGAAAACCATCGAAGCCTGAAGCGCGCGCTTTTTTGATCTGCTCAGGGCTGGCTTCAGCGGTGACTGCAATAATGGGCGTTTCTTTCAATCGTTCAGAAGCCCTTATTTTTTTAAGCGCCCCATAACCATCTTCATAAGGAAGGCGAATGTCCATCAGGATCAAGTCGAGGCGGGGGAGTGTATCGGCATATTCGACAACTTCATAACCAGATGTTTTCCATTCGCAATGTATGCCAAGATAGCCTAGCATTCGGGCGATCAAGACAAAATTTGAAACATTGTCTTCCACAACAAGAACTGTAGCGTCTTTTATATCAAGTATTTTGCGGGGGGAGTCAGGGTTTTGAGTCATAGGTAAGTATCTCGAGTAGTTTTTTAGGACTGTGCTTTTCTTTGCCGATAACGTTCAATTTGCTCAGTTAATATGTCAATATCAATGGGCTTCTGAATATAGCCATCGCACCCTGCTTCAAGAGAACGTTCTTTATCACCGTGCATTACATTTGCTGTCACTGCGATAACGGGAATATTCCTATAAGCTAGTAGTTCAGCCAAGATTTATTGTCGGATATAAGCGGTGTAATTTGATGCGA